>CANJQZ010000060.1 GCA_947476515.1 Flavobacteriales bacterium | reverse complement strand
CGCCAAATTGCTTTGAAGTCAGTTGTTGAAGCATCACCTAGTACATGCGTTGCATCTTTATCAAAACAACAGGGAACTACTTTGGCATCCCAAGTCAGCACACTACCTGACCACATGCGCCAGCAAGCATTAATTTGTTTTCCTTTTAATCTATAAGTGCCGTCTTTTTTAAGTTGATACCTAGCATATTTCTCATTCGTAGGAAGCAAAGGATTTCCATTTTCAAAATCATAAAGCTGTGCTGTTTTAATGCGCACTTCGTCAATACCAAAAGATTTTCCTAATTCAAAAACTCCAGGAATTTCATGTTCATTTGCACGCACTGCTAGTAACTGGAAAATCAAAAAAGGCGTACTTGATTTTCTATCTTTTTTAGCGTCAATTAAGTGTTTTGTAGCGCTTAGCACCTTATTTAACTTACCATGTACCCTATATTGCTCGTAGGTTTCTTGTGTTAAGCCATCTATCGAAATTATCAAACGATCCAAACCGGAATCTATGATTTTTAAGGCCATTGTTGCATCGATAAAATGCGCATTGGTAGAGGTAGCGGTATAAATATTTTCATTTTTAGCCTGAGCAATCAAATCTAAAAATTGAGGATGCAAAAAAGGTTCCCCTTGAAAATAGTAGTTGATATAAAAAACAGAACCTTTAACATCATTTAAAATCTTTTGATGGACTGACAAATCAATTTTACCTGTTGGTCTAGTAAATTGCTTCAATCCACTTGGACATTCAGGACAGCCCAAATTACAAGCAGTTGTAGGTTCAATACTTAATGAAAATGGATAGGCAGTATTGATTGGAATTTTTGTCCAACGAGACCAAGAATACCCCAGATACAAATGCACTAAATTCAGTGTGCGCTTAATCGATAAATGATTCCATAAATTAATACTGTCCTTCCATTTGGCCATAGACAAAAATAGGCTTTTTAAGATTTAAGTAGCTTAAATTCTCGAAATCATTTGTACATTTGGTGCAGAAAAATAAAAGCATGTTAGTCAATTTTCAATTTAAATTTTTTAGTGAATTATCTACTAATGAATTTCACGATATCATTGAACTTCGATTAAGAACCTTTGTAGTCGAACAAAACTGCAGTTACCTAGATTTAGACGGAAAAGATAAAAAATGTTACCATGTAATTTGCCGTGATGGCAAGGGAATAGTTGTTGCTACTGCAAGAATTTTACCTCCGGGACTCTCCTACCCTGAAGTTTCTATTGGTCGCGTTGTAGTAGATGAAAATTTTAGAGGCAAAGGCGACGGACATATTCTTATGAAAGAATGCATGAAATTTATTAAAGCAGAATTCGGTATTGTCCCTGTTCGTATTTCGGCTCAAAAACACTTAGAGAAATATTATAATGCTCATTTATTTTTCTCCACAGGAAAAGAATATCTAGAGGATGATATCCCACATGTACAAATGTTATTTACCCCACAATTTTCAGAACAATGAAGAAATTAATTTTTAGCTTTTTAACTATTTGTTTAATAAGTGCTTGCGGTTTAAAAAAACCAGTCGAAAAAAACACTTTTTCAACTATTGATTTAAATTACTTGGATAAGGCAACAGATCCTAAAGATGATTTCTTTCAATTTTCCAACGGTACTTGGATCGCAAAGACGACCATTCCACCGACAGAATCAAGATGGGGAAGTTTTAATGAATTAGAGCAATCCAACAATAAGAAATTGACACAAATTCTCGAAGAGGCAAGTAAATCAGTATCTGAAAAAGGTTCTCAGAATCAACTGCTTGGAGCCTATTATGCTTCTTATATGAATATGGAAGTACGAAACAATCAATACGCAACGGCCTTAAAAAAGGATCTTGGAAGCATTGATCAAATCAATAGAAAAGATTTTATTGTTGGCATAATTGCACAACATCATAGAGATGCTATTGGTTCCCTTTTCAGCTTTGGAATAGGTCAAGATATGAAGCAAGTGGAAATCAACGCAGCGTATTTAAGTCAAGGAGGCATTGGGCTGCCAAACAAAGAATACTATAGTAGTGAAAACAAAAAAGAAATTCTACAGAAATACCAAGATCATATTACCAAATGCTTTGTATTATCGGGAGAAAGTCCTGAAAACTCAAAACAAGCAGCAGACAATGTTATTCAATTTGAGAAAAAATTAGCCTCAAGCATGATGGCTCCGGCAGAAATGCGTATTCCTGAAAAGACCTACAACAAGAAATCCTTCAAAGAAATGGCTGCATTGTTTGGCACTTTTGATTTTCGTTTATATCTAAGTTCCATCGGGTGCGCTAATCCAGACAGTATTATCGTTGGAAATCCTGCTTTTATTGAAAATGTTGCCTTACTAATTGAACAAGAATCGTTGAATGTTTGGAAAGATTACTTGAAATGGAATGTTATCAATCATTATGCTGGACATTTAAATGAAAATTTCGTTGCTTTAAATTTTGATTTTTACGGTAAAGTATTATCAGGAAAAAAATCAATGAAACCTTTGAATGAGGGAGTAATCGATGAAATCACCAATCAAGAATTTGGAGAATTATTAGGGAAAGCATTTGTTGAAAAATACTATTCAGCAGCAGCTCAAGAACGCGTAAACACGATGGTTGACAATTTACTAATTGTCTTTAGGAGTCGCATCAATGGTTTAGATTGGATGTCTGCTAACACTAAAAAGGAAGCATTGAAGAAATTAAATTCTATCGGACGAAAATTAGGATTTCCTTCTAAATGGGAAGATTATTCCAGTTTAAATTTCACAGCAAACAATTATTTGGAGAATGTTAAAGAAATCAACAGATTCTCGGTTCAGAAAAACTTGAAAGAACTTGGTAAACCCGTAGATAAAGAAAAATGGGGTATGCCGGCACACATGATCAATGCTTATTATCATCCTTTATTAAATGAAATTGCTTTCCCTGCAGGAATAATGCAAGCTCCATTTTTTGACGATAAAGCAGAAGACGCTGTCAATTATGGTCGCATTGGAATGGTAATTGGTCATGAATTCACCCATGGATTTGATGACATGGGTTCCAAATTTGCAGCCGATGGATCTTTTACCAATTGGTGGACAGAAGAAGACAGAAAATCATTTGAAACTAAGACGGCTACTTTAGGACAGACCTTTTCTACTTTTTGTCCAATAGAAGGACATTGTGTCAACCCAGAATTAACAATGGGTGAAAACATTGCAGATTTAGGTGGATTAACCATGGCCTATTATGCTTATAAGATGACCAAAGAATTTAAAGCAAATGAAGTAAGAGAAGGATTTACACCATCACAAAGGTTCTTTATTGCCTATGCGCAATTGTGGAAAGTAATGTACACCCCGGAGGAAATGAAAAATAGAATTGCAAACGATTCTCATTCACCAGGAATGTACAGGGTAAATGGACCCTTAAAAAATTGCCCTGAATTTTTTGAAGCATTCAACATTGAAGAAGGAAAGCCAATGCGCAATGCAGCGGATAAAGTTTCCAAGATTTGGTAGAAACAAATAAAAAATTGGAAGACCAACTCTTTTCAGAGAAACAATCCTTCAGACAAATTTGGCTGTGGATTTTGCTGATTACGATTGATCTAATTCATTTTGTTACGATTTGCACACCTTATTTTACTCAAAGTGTTCATGGAATAGCGAGGACTGATATTGGAGAAACTGTTTTTTCAGCTGCAATTTTAATCATCACCACACTTCTTTTTTACCTCATGCGATTGGAGACTGTCATCAAGTCTGATGGGATTTATTATCGATTTTTTCCTTTTCAAATAAAGCTAAAAAAGATTTCTTGGGAAGAAATATCACACGCCTATATTCGGAAATATAATCCTATCATGGAATACGGTGGATGGGGCATTAGAAATGGATTCTTACGAAGTGGAAAAGCCTACAATGTTTCAGGGAATGAAGGATTACAAATGATTTATACCAGCAATAAACGCTTTTTATTAGGCACTAAGAAAGCTGATGAAATAAAAAGTATCCTTTTTCAATTAGGAAAACTAAGCGAAGCGCCTCAAGATTAATATTTCTTCATGATCAAAGAAGCAATATGTCCACCGAAACCAAAAGTATTACTCATTGCATAATTAATTTCATGTGCTTGCGCTTTATTCAAAGGGAAGTTAAATAGATCTTTATATTCAGGTTCAATTTCATTCGTGTTAATTGTAGGTGGAATCTGTCCATCTTTTAGTGCCATAGCGCAGGCAATTGCTTCAATAGCGCCAGCAGCGCCTAATAAATGTCCCGTCATTGATTTTGTGGCAGATATAAACAAATCTTTTCGTTCACCAAATACAGTTTTAGCGGCTACTAATTCAGAAATATCCCCTTGAGCTGTTGAGGTGGCGTGCATATTGACATAATCAATTTCTTTAGCAGTAATTCCAGCTTCGCGTAATGCCTCTTTCATTCCTAACACTGCACCAATTCCTTCTGGATGTGTTCCGGTTAAATGATAAGCATCAGCCGCCATACCGCCACCCACTATTTCACAAATTATATTGGCTCCTCGTTTAATAGCATGTTCGTATTCCTCTACAATCAAAGCACCGGCGCCTTCCCCCATGACAAATCCATCACGGGTTACATCAAAAGGTCTAGAGGCTGTTTCGGGAGAATCATTTCTTGTAGATAAAGCTTTGGCAGAAGAAAATCCACCTATGGAAGCTTGGTTGATGGCTGCTTCAGAACCACCTGTGATAATCATATCTGCTTTATCCCAAGTGATATAATTGAAAGCCTCAATAATGGCTGTATTAGAAGTAGCACAAGCAGAAACCGGACAAAAATTCACCCCTCTCAATCCATACTTAATAGATATGATACCAGAGGCAATATCAACTAAAATTCTAGGAATAAAATAAGGTGTAAATCTTGGCGTACCATCACCTTGACAATACTCCAGCATTTGATCTTGAAAAGTTTGAATCCCACCATTTCCAGATCCCCAGATGACCCCTATCCTATCTTTATTGAGTGATTCAAAATCTATTTTGGCATGTTCAACAGCTTCTTCAACTGCAACCAAAGCATATTGAGAAAAGAGATCATATTTCCGAACCTCTTTTGAATCAAAAAATTGCAAAGGATCATATCCTTTCAATTCACAAGCAAAGGAGACTTTAAATTTATCAGTATCAAATTTCGTAATGGGAGCAGCACCACTTTTTCCAGTTTTTATTGCAGACCAAAAATCATTTACATTATTCCCGATTGGACTTAAAGCACCCAATCCGGTGATTACGACGCGCCTTTTCATTTTTCTAAATTAAAAGTGGTATAAGTATTTGACTTAAGCACCGATATTGCTTTTTGCAATACTTCATTGGTGGCATTGTAAATTTGAAATGACTCGTTTGTTCCCCATAGATCTTGAGCTAAATTGGAAGTCATTCTATTTTGCAATAAAAATTTACTTTGCTGATATTCCTTATCATTATAAATTAATGTTGAGTCCTCTTGAGCTACATAGTCAAAAAATGACTTCATAAATGCATCATCAATTTTGAAGTTTTTCTGAAAAGTCGCGAAGTTGGGATATGTTTTTCTAAGCGATTCTCTATTTTTATTTACATAGGAGAAAATATAATTATTTACATGACCCCCTCTAACCAAATTACCAAAATAATCTGTTATTTCTAAGGTATCTAAGGGAACAAAAACATCAGGCATTATTCCACCTCCACCATAAACTGTTCTTTTCGTTTTTAAGGTAAGAAATTTCAAGGAATCTGGAAATTTGATTGAATCTGCATTTTGAAATTCACCATTCAAATAACGCTGCGTAAGGTCTTTTTTATACGATTCGTTATCATCATAAGGTTTTTGAATAAATCTACCAGCAGGTGTGAAATAACGCGCAATAGTAATTCTAATTTCTCCTCCATCTGCCAATTGAATTGGGCGTTGCACCAATCCTTTTCCAAAAGTTCTTCTTCCAACAATTAATGCTCTATCCCAATCTTGCAAAGCACCAGAGAGAATTTCACTTGCAGACGCAGCATATTCATCTGTTAGAATTATTAAATCACCTTTTTCCCAAAGTCCTTTTTTACCTGCGCGCAAATTTGATCTTGGCTGTGTTCTTCCCTCAGAATAGACGATCAATTTATCTTCTGATAAAAACTCATCAGCTAAACGATGCGCTGCATCTAGTAATCCACCACCATTTCCTTGTAAATCAAAAATCAATTGCTTCATTCCAGCTTTTTTCAATTCTGTCAGACTTTGTTGCACTTCCTCTAAAGTCGTTCTAGAAAAAATACTCAACTTAATATATCCAATTTCAGGTGTTAACATATAATGTGCATCTACGGAATGAATTGGAATTTTATCGCGAACGATAGTAAAATCAAGTTGCTTTTGGACATTTTTACGAAGAATACCAATCGTTACTTTCGTGCCGAGTTCTCCCATTAATTTGGAACGCACCTCATTATTTTTCAACCCTATTCCTGCTATATTGAGTTGATCCACGAAAACAATTTTATCTCCCGCTTGGACACCAATTTTTTCAGAAGGTCCACCAGGAATCGCTTCTACCACCATTAAAGTGTCTTTTACAATTTGGAATCGAACTCCAATACCTACAAAACTGCCATTAATTTGAGATTGTGCTTCATCAGCATCTTCTGCTGGGATATATGTGGAATGCGGATCTAATTGTTCCAATAAAGCTACAATAGCTGTTTCTGTTAATTTTTTACTGTCTATTGGATCAACATAAAATCGTTCGATATTACTAATTACTTCATCAAATTTATAGGAAGTACTTATTTTATTTGGATCAATCTGACTAAATGTAGAAAATTGAGTAAACAGTATTGAAATTAATATAATTTTTTTCATAAGGTAGTTTAATGCATTAAACGATTGCAGACAAAAATAGTAACACAACTAACATAAGAGAGTATATTTATCAAGAAAGATTATTTTTGTTATAAAAAATTGGCAAATAGAACCTAAATGGAAAATGAAACACTAATAAATAATCCTGAAAACACACCTAATCAAAAGATTGGGATTTTGAGAAAGATTATGAAAACTTTGTTTTGGTGCTTCGCTAGTTTTGCTGGTTTTCTCGGGACATATTTTATGCTTTACCTGATACTTTCCTATTTTAGTGTTGAAAAAGTGCCAACAAAACAGGCACCAATCACCATATATTTAATGAGGTCAGGATCACATACAGATATCATTTTACCTAAATGCAATGATCAATTGGATTGGAATAAGTATTTCCCAATTGAAAACACAAAAAGTAAAGACACAACAGTAAAACTACTTGCACTTGGCTGGGGAGATAAAGATTTTTATCTGAACACTCCAACATGGGGAGATTTGACTGCTAAAACATTTCTAAATGCTAGTTTAGGTTTGGGAAGTTCCTCAATACATGCTACCTATTATTATTATTTATTAACGGATAGACCAACAGTTACGCTGAAATTAAGCAGGAAGCAATATCAAAACTTAACTAAGTTTATTATTTCAAATATTAAGCTTGATAAAAAAGGTAAAAGTCTTGTCTTAACTCCAAAAAACACTAAAATTCTAACTGAAAATGATGCGTTTTACGATGCGAATTTTAATTACAATTTGTTTTACACTTGTAATACCTGGATTAACAGTTGCTTAAAAGTTTCTGGGCAAAAAGCATGCGTTTGGACCCCTTTTTCAGAGGGAATATTTTATCAATATGGGAAATAAAATCCTCCTTTCTTTTTTTGTTTTATTTTTAATTAATGGATATGCTCAGGTAGAACTAAGCGCTCCAGCGGCCAAGAGATATTTGGTATTTATTAATGGCTATCGAGGATATAAAGCTGATAAAGAAATCACAAACAATGAGGTCAGTACAAAGCCAGCATCTTATTGGTACGCGATTGACGATACCATTTTGTCACGATTTAGAACTGATATTCCTTTATACATTGATGCGCATCATCCTTTGATCAACTCCATGCATAAAAGTAAATCTAGATTTATTAAAGCCTATTTATTTTCCCGTTTTTGCTTTATTTCAAGAAAAAGTAGATGGGTACTCAATGACAATATCAACGCCTCAGGATTTATGGAACGCTTTGACCATGGAAAGACTGCTGGGAAAAACTTTATAGATGCGCACTATCGTGTTGGCATTAAAGACACCATCGATATTGTCAGTCATAGCATGGGATATGCTTACAGTCTAGGATTTATTGAAGAAATCAAAGACAAATGTATCTTTGGAAAAATGTTGGCTTTTGCTCCTGAAAGCGCCAATTTTATGGGTGCAGATTGGTCCCTCTTTCAAGAAGTATGGCAATATGGAAGTAATATGGATCAGCCCCATTCAGACATCATTTGTTTACAAGATGGAATTGCGCCACAGACACAAATTAATGGATTAGAAAAAATGATAACCAACAAAGGTGGACGCGTATTTTTGCCTGAAATTGCAAAAAGAGGCTTTGTTAAGAGTCATCATTTATATTTCTACACCTGGTTTTATTCAATTAAACCAAATGAATTTGGCTATTTTAAACCATGATTTGTTTTTAATAAGTAGCTTTGAATTATGATACAAGAAAACAGCTCCCTTCTACCTTATAATACCTTTGGGATTGATGTTAAAGCAAAGAGACTGGGTGTTTTTAATGACATTGAATCACTTCGTGATCTACTTTTACAGAAAAATGAAGATGAATTATTAATCATTGGAGGTGGAAGTAATCTATTATTAACTAAAGATTTTGATGGCTTTGTGTTAAAAAATGAAATCAAAGGAATTCATGTCATTTCAGAAAACGACGACGAAGTAATTGTAAGTGCAGGAGCTGGAGAAAATTGGCATGCGTTTGTTATGCATTGCATTCATAATAATTGGGCTGGAATTGAAAACTTAAGCCTTATCCCTGGAAGTGTTGGAGCAAGTCCTATGCAAAACATAGGCGCTTATGGCGTAGAAATTAAAGATGTATTTGACCACTTAAAAGCTTTTCACATAGCAACAGGTGAAATACATAATTTTGATGCTCCATCTTGTGCATTTGGTTACCGTGAAAGCGTCTTTAAAAGAAAATTAAAAGGACAATACATCATTTGTGAAGTTGCTTTTAAGCTCAATAAAAAGCCGAAGAAGAATACGAGTTATGGAGCGATTGAACAAGAACTTGCAAAAAAAGGAATTACAGATCCAAACATTAGAGAAATTAGCAATGCTGTAATTGCCATAAGAGAATCTAAATTACCGAATCCTGCCCTACTTGGAAATGCAGGAAGCTTTTTTAAAAATCCAATTATTACTGCAGCTTTGGCGCAAGAACT
>CANJQZ010000059.1 GCA_947476515.1 Flavobacteriales bacterium | reverse complement strand
TATCTAGGGTTAATTCTTAAGGCTTTATTAATGAATTTGAATGACTGAACAAAGTCCTGTCGAAGAGAATAAGTATTGGCTAAACCAACTAAAGCCCGCACATTTTTTGGTTCTAATTTCACGATTTTTGAATAGTGATATTGGGCTTTTGTAACATCATTATCCTTAATGTCCGGTTTATTACATAAGGCTTCTGCATATAAAAGTCTTGTTGCAGTATTGCTACTATCGATTCTGAAAGCCCTGGCAGCATCTGCTATGGCAATCGCATAATTAAAGTCCTTAAGAGCTGATTCACCATGCAAAACAAGTAAGTTAACACTGTCGGGATACTTAAGTAGTAAACTATCTAAGGATAGATTCGCATCCATTTTATTTGTTTCCTTAACTACACATGATGTCAGTGAAAACAAAACAATAATTAAAAGACTAAAAATAACTTTCATTAAACAAAGGTAAGTATTTTGTATTGGATGGTTTATTCGTACTTTTGAAGAAAATAAATCTTAAATGAAAAAAACAGTTGTTTTTCTATTTTTTAGCACTTTCATTCTTGTACAAAATCTATTTGCACAGGGTTGTTCTCAATGTAAAATGATGGCTGAGCAAGGTTCCGAGTTAGAAGAAGGGGCATTTGGAAAGAACATTAATTCTGGAATTCTTTATTTAATGATAATTCCTTATTTAATTCTAATCTTTCTTTTTAGAAAACAGTTGATTTCTTTAGCAAAGCAATATTTGTTCAAGAAGAGACCTGCTTAATCCCAAATTACAGCAACTTTTCCTTGTGAAATTCCGCTTTCTAAAAAAGCATGCGCTTCTTGCATACTTTCTTGATTAAATTGTTTCCCGAGGGACGGAATAAGTTTACCATTTAGATATAGGAGATGTACTTCGTTTAAACAAGTAGCAATTATTTCTGGTTTCACATCTGCTATTTTCAACATATTAACTCCAATAATACTTTTTGAGCGCATCATTAGTCCAATGGGTAAGAGCATTATCATTTTTCTTACAAAATTCAACTTAGAGAATAAACCAAATTTTCCTGTTAGCATTTCTGCACCACCAAATAAAAATAAGCGACCTCCTGGTCCTAATAAGGCAAGATCTTTTTTGACAGTAGAACCTGCAACCGCATTAAAACTTATATCTAAACAGGCGCCATCTAAAATAGAAAGCAATCTTTCATGATAGTTTTCAGTTTTATAATTAATTGCAAAATCAGCCCCCATGGCTAAAACAGCGTCCACCTTTTCAGAAGTGCCAACCTTGGCTATAACAATTGCGCCTTTATTTTTTGCCATTTGAATTAATAATGAGCCTACCCCACCAGCGGCTGCATGTATTAAAACTTTATCCATCGGACGGATCTGCGATATATAACTTGACATATAAAATGCTGTTACCCCTTGTGTGCATAAAGCTAAGGCAATTTGAAGCTCTAGATTTCCTATTTCTAAGACGGCGGTAGCATTAGATATAACCTGTTTTGCATAGCCGCCAAATCTTGTAAACGCCAATACCCTTTTTCCCATGAGGGCAGTATCACATGCGCTCCCTATTTGAATTATTTTCCCCACCACCTCGTAGCCAAGAACGGCAGGCAATTCTGGGGCTTCTTTGTACATATTTCTTCTCGCCATCACATCAGCATAATTCAATCCAAATCCTTCTGAATCAATTAAAACCTCATTTGATTTAAGGGAAGGTAAATCAATTGTTTTTAGTTGAAAAGCCCCTTCTGCATTTCCATATTTTGTTAGAATAAAAGCTTCAGTAGTCATTTTTTAACTTTTGAATTATTAATCAGAACAAATCTAAGACCTACAAAAACCGTATTTATTGGTTGTATAAAAGAAGTAGAGGGGCTTAGAAAATGATAACCTGCCATGGCGTGGAGCTGCCATATTTTATAACCTAAAGTTGGAGTGAAAACAAATCGATAATTATTATAATTAAAATCTGAGCGTATGCCGAAAGAGGCACCTAAGGTAAAACCAAGCGTGTTCCTTTTGTACCAGGAACCAAGATCAAAGCCAAGAACCTCATTTAAATAATCATAAGAAAGTAAACTATTAATGGCTATAGTAGGTGCATTTTTAAATTTAAGTTGCTTCCATTGTTTTTCTGCTCCCAAATCTAACCCAATGAATTGACCTTTTTCAAACCCGAAAATAGGTCCTGACCTGACAACATGTCGCTTTTTGACTTGAAAAATAGACTCCTTTTTTTGTGCGTAAATCGGTGACGCCAGTATAGAAAGGAAAACAATTGTCAGAAATAGTTTATTTATTTTTTTCATGGAGTTTTTTAATCTGTTGTTTATTATTAATATCAATGCCTAAAGAATCTGCCCTTTTTTGAGTTTCAATGATCTCATCAATCGACATTTCATCCTCATTTGACCATTCTTGCGCATCCATTATTTGAGTTAATCGCTCCTTATTAAAGGAGGGGAAGACCAACTTTCCAAAGTTCATAAATGGATAATACAATATGGATTTATGTTTCGCTTGTGCCGTAATGAGTTTTTGTTCTTTGTCAAAAGATACTAAAATAAATAAAACAGAAATCATTATAAAAGTATATTTTAATGACCCTAATAATGCGCCTAAAGTTTTATTAATAATTGATAATTTTGCTATTTTAACTATACTCTCTAATGCTCTACCACCAAAATAAATTGCGGCGCCTACAACCAAAAAGATAAGTAAGAAAGAAACAATGGGTACAAATTGAGGTTGATCTTTTAGATCTTTATAAAAATGGCAAGAAAGTTCATTCGAAAATTTAAATGCAATATACAATCCAACTAATAAGGCTAATAAAGTAAAAAGAGCAATAATTAAACCACTCTTATATCCTTTATAAATTCCATAAATAATGGGTACAATAATAATTATGTCGAGATAATTCATGGTACTAAAATAGGTAGAAAGATTTCAGTAAAGATTTCAGATTCAATAATCAATAAACAAATGTATGTTGGTTGCTATATTTTTTTTTAATTCTTTGTAATTTTGAGATTATGTTAACACCCTACAACGACACCTATTTTATGAGGCTAGCTCTTCAAGAAGCTAACAATGGAATGTTAATGGGTGAGGTCCCCGTCGGGGCCGTAATTGTTTGCAATAACCAAATTATAGGCAAGGGGCATAATCTAACCGAGATGCTAAATGATGTAACTGCTCATGCTGAAATACAAGCAATAACCGCAGCTACACAATATTTGGGGGGGAAATACTTGAAGGGTTGTACACTTTATGTCACATTAGAACCGTGTCCCATGTGTGCCGGAGCATTGTATTGGTCACAAATCGACAAGGTTGTTTTTGGTGCTAGAGATTCAAAAAGAGGTGCTTGTAAGCAAGACCCATCTTTATTTCATCCAAGTACACTAGTTACGAATGGAGTTCTTGAAAGTGAATGTGCTGCACTGCTAAAAAGTTTTTTTGCGGAGAAGCGTTAAGCCTGAATTAAGTTAAAATTTCCATACTAATCCTTATATTTGCACAAATTAAGTTATGGCAGATAACATTATTTCAACGAACAAAGCGCCCAAGCCAGTAGGAATGTATCCTCATGCTAGAAGGGTAGGTAATTTACTTTTTCTTTCTGGAGTTGGTCCACGCAGTGCAGGGTCTGACGCAACAGATTCAGAAGTGCCCGGTTTAAGCTTAGATAAGAATGGTAATTTCTTAGCTTTTGATTTTGAAGCGCAATGTCGTAGTGTATTTTCTAATGTGAAAATTATTCTTGAAGAATCCGGTTCGAGTTGGGAAGAACTTATTGATGTTACTGTTTTTCTTGTAAATATGAAAAGAGATTTTCATGTTTATAACAGAGTTTACGCTGAATTTTTCAAAGACAACATGCCTTGCCGGACCACTGTTGAGATCAATAGTTTACCGACACCGATTGCTATAGAGTTAAAATGTATCGCTTCAATAAAATAAGTTATGATTGGTTTTTTTATTAGATGCCTATTGGCATTAACAAGTTTAATTTTTAATGTATTACTCTTCGTCAATGGATCTTGGGGATGGGGTATAAGTTTAATATTTGTTACTGCGATTATCATATTGTCCTTTTTTAGAAATGAACAAATGATTTTGGCTTTAAATCAAATGCGCATTGGAAACAATGAAAAAGCAAAAAAATATATTAATAGAATTACCGCTCCTCAATTCATGCCTAGAAGACAGCATGCTTATGTTCTATATTTAAAGGCCGTTATGAATGCTCAGGAATTGGGTTTTGCAAATAGCGAACTTTTATTAAGAAAAGCACTTGCTTTAGGACTTAGAACTGCAGAAGATAACGCTGTTTCGCGCATGCATTTATCAAGTATATGTGCTCAAACTGGTAGAAAAGCGGAAGCGGTTTCCTTATTAGCGGAAGCCAAAAAATTAGATAAATCAGGTATGATGAAGGATCAAATAAAAATGATGCAACAACAATTGCAAATGGCTCCTTCTAAAAATCAGATGCGTATGGCCCAAATGATGGGTGGACGAAAGAAATCGCCAAAATCGCGTTAAGCAACAATCTTATGACAAAAAATCATCGAATCACAACCTCAGCCTGGGATGATTATGAATTAATTGATGCTGGTGGCGGGAAAAAATTGGAACGATGGGGTAAGATTATCACAATTCGACCAGAAGTTAATGCCTATTTCCGTTCCGGAATGCCTTTTGAGGAATGGGATAAGTTGGCCCATCTAGAATTTATTTTGAAGAAGGGACAGCAAGGAGTTTGGAAACAATTGAAGAAATCTCCAGTGCCTGAATCTTGGTCTATTAAATATGGAGCTTATTCTTTCGAATTAAAACTATCTAGCTACAAGCATTTAGGTCTGTTTCCGGAGCAGCGTACCAATTGGGACTTTATCAAGAAACATCTAAAAAATGGGGATTCTTTCTTAAATTTATTTGGATATACTGGCGCTTCATCCTGTGTGTCGAGATTTATTGGCGCAGATACCATACATGTAGATGCATCGAAACCTGCATTGACTTCGGCAAGAAGCAATATGGAATTGAATAGAATAATGAATATTCGATGGGTTTTAGAAGATGCAGCCAAATTCCTAAGTAAAGAAGTACAAAGAGGGCATCATTATAAAGGTATTCAAATGGATCCGCCTGCATGGGGAAATGGTGCAAAAGGAGAAAAATGGAAATTAGAAGACCAATTAGATGATTTGTTAAGCAATGCCGAAAAAGCATTGGCGCCAGATGGCTTCTTAATCATGAATACCTATTCGCCAACAGTTGACTTTGAATCCATTTCACAATTGAGTGAACTATATTTTCCAGATAGAGAAAAAGAAGTAGCTGAATTGGTAATGATAACTACAACAGGAAAGCACTTATATTTCGGTAATCTACTGCGGGTTAAGCCTAAACTTATTTCTGAAGAAGATACATATTAGCATTATTAATCCAATTTACTGGACCGCCAGCCATGTATCCAGATTTCCCAAGTTGCTTCTCAAAATTAACTTGACCATCTTTAACATTACCGGTAACAAAATGAACCGTTGGATATCCTTGCACTGCAAATTGTTGCGCTAGTATGGCATTTTGTTTTTGAATTTCCATTGATTGCTTGCTTTTGTCTCTTGGAAAATCTACATCTACAAGTACAACATTATCTTTTGCCCATGCTTCAAACTCAGGAGTTTTAAATACTTCCTTTTGTAATTTCACACACCATCCACACCAATCAGAACCAGTAAAAAAAAGAAACATTGGTTTTCCTGTTTTAGAGGATACTTTAGCAGCGTCTTGAATATTAGTATACCATGTCAATTCTTTTTGAGCAAAGTTCATCGTTGTGATTGCAACAAATAGTAAGGTGAAAAATAAAGTCTTCATAAAATTGATTTTTTGTTAAAGTTAAGAATGATTTATTGATTCTCAAAAACCATGCTAGAAATTTTGAATTAGTTAAAATTTCATGTTTAAAAAAATATTATCTTTCCTTAAAATTAAAGCTATGAAAAATACTTTTACACTTATCCTTACACTTTTTATTTGTAATGTTTTATGTGCTCAAATACCTACTCAAACAATAAGAGGTCGGGTAGTAGATAGTGAAAGTCAATATCCATTGGTTGGTGTTAAACTTGAAATTAAATTAAATGATGTTTCTAGTGTTAGAGCGCTAACAGATACAGAAGGAAACTTTGAATTTTCCAAGATACCAGTGGGAAAATATCAGGTGGTTGCTCTCTATGCGATGTATGAAAATAAGACCGTAACAGCTGAATTATCATCGGGGAAAGAGTTAATCTTAACCATTTCGCTTACGGAGCGTGTTTCTGGGAAGGAAGAAGTTTCAATTATTGGGAGAAAGAAGGGGGAAGTCTTAAACGATATGGCGATGATTTCTGCCCAACAATTCAGTGTTTCTGAAACCAATAGATATCCTGGTTCTAGAATGGACCCAGCAAGGATGGCTTCCAATTTTGCAGGAGTACAAGGTTCAGATGATTCTAGAAATGATATCGTTATTCGAGGAAATTCACCTCTTGGTGTGGTATGGAAAATGGAGGGTATTGATTTGCCGAATCCTTCTCACTTTGCAATTTCAGGAAGTACAGGAGGTCCCGTTTCTATTATCAATAATAAGTTCTTAGGGAATTCGGATTTCTTTATGAGTGCTTTTCCTGCAGAATACGGAAATAGTACTTCAGGAGTTTTTGATTTGAAGGTAAGAAATGGTAATGATAAGCAACATGAGTTTACAGGACAATTTGGATTTTTGGGAACTGAAATGATGGCGGAAGGTCCTTTGAGTAAAAAGAATAATTCAAGTTATTTAATCATGGGGCGATATTCCACTCTTTCAATTTTTCAAAAATTAGGAGTTCAAATAGGAACGGACGCTGTTCCAGTATATGGTGATGGAGCTTTTAAATTTAACTGGCGCTTAAAAAATGGCGGGAATTTGGCTCTATTTGGTTTAGGCGGAGCAAGTAATATTGCCATAGAAATATCCAAGCAAAAAGAATATACAAAGGAGTTTTATGGTGAAGGGGACCGTGATCAATATTTTGGGACATCCATGGGATTGGTTGGAGTGAATTATAAAAAATCAATCAGTGAAAAAACCTACTTCACAAGTACTATTGCAGTCTCACATGAAGAACAACATGCTAATCATAATTATTTAGTAAGACATTTAGATACATTAGCCAATGGGAATGTTCAGATTGCTGTTGACACGATGTATAAATTGATGGCCTACACTTTTAGCTTTACAAAGTACTCCGGATTTTTCAGTTTAAATCATAAAATTTCTAAACAACATGTGATTAAGGCAGGTATTAATCTTGATTTAATTTCTCAGCATCAGATTGACTCTGGATTAGTAAACATAGCAGTTCCAAATGTATTTCAAAACCGTTGGGACTATAATGGAGCCTGCGTATTGGTGCAGCCATTTGTACAATGGAAATGGCGAATTTCAGATAAAATGGATTTCACTGCTGGATTGCATGCACAATACTTCAGTTTAAGCAATAGTCTAAGTCCTGCGGAACCAAGAGTTGGATGGAAATATAAAATGAATGGAAATCAATCCATTTTTGCAGGCGGCGGAATGCATAGTCAAATCCAACCTTTATATACCTACACTTTTAATAAATACGGAACAGCAGCCAACCCAATTTACCACAATAAAAATATGGGCTTTATGCGCAGTGTGCACAGTGGTATAGGTTATGAAAAATTCTTTAAGCAAGGATTCAGCGTGAGATCGGAGGCTTATTATCAATATTTATATAATGTTCCAGTTACTGTTGCACCATCTTCTTTTTCGATGATTAATATGGGAAGCGCCTTTTCTCGTGTTTTTGCTGATTCATTGCAGAATACGGGTACCGGATTTAATTATGGATTAGAACTAACCGTTCAAAAATATTTTGATAAAAGTTTCTTCTTCTTATTCTCAGGTACTTTATACAACTCTCAATACAAAGGAAGTGATGGAATTTTAAGGAACACTTCCTACAATGGACATTATGTAGCCAATTTATTGGCTGGTAAAGAATTTAAACTTGGGGCTAAAAATACGATTGGAATTGGAATGAAGGTAACGCGTGCTGGAGGTAAAAGATATGGATTAGTAGATTTAGTTAAAACAAATCAAAATTATGACTTAACCTTTCTTGATTCTTCCTTTAATGAATATAAATTTAAAGACTATTTTAGGTTAGATTTAAAAATCAGTTGGAGAATGAACGCTGATAAAATGACGCATGAGATTGGCTTGGATTTAGTTAATTTACTCAACACACGAAATATCTTAGGATTAACTTATGCTCCTTCTTTAGATCCTGCCGCAGTAAATGCAGTTGGTTATCAGCCCACAGCGCAAAAAACTCAACTAGGTTTTTTACCGATTTTCTATTACAAAGTAGATTTTAAAGGAAGAAATAAGAAGTAATTATTGTGTATTAAAAACCAGGACAATCACAACCTTTCTTTTTAATTGCAAAAATAATCCCCGCATTTAGACTGGTATTAAGCATGCCGAAATTATGCATTGCTAAATTTTTTGGCGCATGATTTTGGGTATGATTAGATCGTTGACTTAAGAAAGCACCTGTAAGACTTGGCTGTATATAAATATGCCTAAAAAATTCTAAACGAAAACCAGCATGCACTAGTACGCCGAGTCCAGACAAGCTTTTGACATTGGTCTGTGGGTAACCACCAAAATTAAAATCAGTACTTGAATATAAAACTCCAGCTCCAACTCCATATATAGCATTAATTACAAAATTTCTATTTTTGGTTCTGCGCAGATTTTGAATAAGATTCAATTGACAATTAATAAAACTTAGTCCCGTATTTGTCCGATATTGAAATCTGGCAGAATCGAGGTTATAAGCCAATTGATCATAATGACCATTTAAATGTGAAATCGAATCTAAACCATCTGCAACATATCCCGTTAATGTAGTGCTTTGATTTGGTGAAATTCCGTATTGAACATGGTCCATTCCTATGGAAATATTTACACCTTTTTTAATATTGTAACCAAAATGAATATTGTATTGTTGGGTTTTAAAATTTTGAAAATCAGGTAAAACTATACCTTTTTGTAGCTGCCACAATTGAACTTTATCTAAGCTAAAATTATACCCATCACCTACAAAATTCAATGTAGATTTAGAATAAAAGCTTGCGCTATTTCCATATGAAAAATTAAAAACTCCCTTGTTTGCGCTATTAAAAGTGCTTTTCTTTTGTGAATTTACAGTAAAAGATCCTACAACTAAAAATCCAATAATTAACGAGAAATAATTTTTAACCATTCTTCCTGAGATAAAATTTGTTCTAATCTAAAGTGCATT
>CANJQZ010000058.1 GCA_947476515.1 Flavobacteriales bacterium | reverse complement strand
CAGTGCTGACAGAAAAGGAAACATTGGCAGGAATATTAACCCCTACTTTTACAGCTGTGAGCGTTCTGACGAAAGGCATAGACATTCCATTTACTTTGACATCACTTATTACTAGGCTAGGATACAATTCATATAAAATAGTATCTATGAATTGATTACTTGTTGCATCAAATCTTCCAGTTCCAGAGATGTTGGTAGAGATATTGGTAAGACTTAAGTCTAAAGAATAAAAATTCACATCGTATTTTTCAGTTTGTGCTATCTGAGCTACACTAAGCGTTGCGCTTTTAAAGGAATTTGAATGTTTATTTCTTTTGGAACATTGGGTGCTATTTTCATTTTGAGCACTAATTGAACTGGTAATTAATAATATTAATACTGTAAAAAATATACTTTTTTTCATGGTTCAGTCTTTTATCAAAAATAAACATTAACAGTAATATAACAGGTATAATAAATTATATATTCTAAATTTGCATATGCGTTTATTCGTTTTCTTTTTGTCTTGTTATTTTTTCGTGCTTTCTTTCGCACCTAATTTTCAAGGTGTTGAATTTTTTAAAGTAAAGGAACTCATAACGCATTTTAAGCAACATTCAGTTGCGAATTCGAATGAAGGTTTTATAGATTTTCTCTTAGAACATTATGGTAATGCTAAGAAACACGATTCAAGCGACCATAAAAATTTACCCTTTAAATCTGTTCAAAATGCAGCAATTGTCTTCATTTATTTACCTGAGCAAATTGAGGTAACTGATATGTCACAAACTTCTATATTTGAAAAGAAGCGCATGACATCTAATTACAAGCAATCCTTTTCCCTTACTAATTTTAAACCTATTTGGCATCCTCCGCAATTAAGTTGATTTTATTCATCTCTGTCTAATATCATCTTAATTTCGTCAACCTATGTTAAATAAAATAATCCATTGGTCTATCCATAACAAACTTATTGTTGCGGTTTTGACTTTTATAATAATCCTTATTGGTGTCTATTCTCTGCAGCAATTGCCAATAGATGCTGTCCCTGATATAACGAATAATCAAGTGCAAATTATTACAGTTTCCCCATCCTCTGGAGCTGAAGATATTGAGCGATTTGTAACTTTTCCTGTTGAACAAACCATGGCGAGCATTCCTAAAATTGAGGAAATGCGTTCCTTTAGTCGCTTTGGACTCAGTGTTGTAACTATCGTTTTTGATGAAAATGCCGATATTTATTGGTTGCGTCAACAAGTAGCTGAGCGTCTAGTAGATGCGAAAAATCAGATACCCCCTGGTTTTGGTGAACCTATGTTAGCGCCATTAAGTACAGGTTTGGGTGAAATATTACAGTATACTTTAAGTCCCAAAAAGGGATATGAATCTCAATTTCCAGCCTCTGAATTAAGAACAATTCAAGATTGGACCATTCGCCGACAATTACTTGGCGTTAAAGGTGTTGCTGATGTCAGCGGATTTGGTGGAAATGTGAAAACATATGAGATAGCTATTGATCCAATCCGATTAAAATCTTTCGGGATTACTATTAATGATGTTTTTAAAGCTGTTGAACAAAACAATCAAAACACCGGAGGGGCTTATATTGAAAGATATGGAATGACGACTTATATTCGTTCGGAAGGATTGTTGACTAATTTAAAGGAGATTGAATCTATTTCCATTAAGCATAATGCCTCCTCAACTCCAATTTTCATAAGAGATGTAGCAACTGTTCAATTTGGTTCTTTGGTGCGATATGGTGCTTTAACGATCGATGATAAAGGTGAAGCAGTAGGAGGGATAGCGTTAATGTTAAAAGGATCTAATTCCTCTGAAGTAATTGCCTTGGTAAAAGAAAAAATGAAAGAAATAGAAAGCACTTTACCTGAAGGGGTGAAAGTTGAGTATTTTCTTGACCGGACTAATCTTGTAAATCGTGCAGTTTCAACGGTTTCAACGAATTTATTGGAAGGAGCTACTATTGTAATCTTGGTGCTAGTGCTCTTACTTGGAAATTTTAGGGCTGGACTCATTGTTGCTTCTGTTATTCCAATTGCCATGTTGATTGCTATAACATTGATGTCGATTTTTGGGGTTTCTGGAAATCTTATGAGCTTAGGCGCTCTAGATTTCGGTTTGATCATAGATGGTGCAGTGATTATTGTGGAATCTACACTTCATTTTATTCACAGAAGAAAAGAGGGCGTTCTTGTTCAAGATGATATGAATAGCTTAGTGTATAATTCGGCTTCTAAATTTAGTAAAAGTGCGGTTTTTGGTCAGGTTATAATCTTAGTGGTCTACCTCCCAATATTAGCGCTGGTAGGTATCGAAGGTAAAATGTTTAAACCTATGGCTTTAACAGTAATGTTTGCTGTTTTTGGTGCCTTGATGCTTTCTCTAACTTATGTTCCAATGATGACTTCATTGTTTTTATCTAAAAAAGTAAGTCATAAGATTAATTTTAGTGATCGATTGGTAGCTTATATTTCAGGTTTATATCGTCCTGTCTTACATCGAATTATAAAAAATCAAAAGATGGCTTTGTCAACCATTGTTGGACTTTTCATTGCAGCTATTTTACTCTTTAATCGCCTTGGAGCTGAGTTTATTCCTTCTTTAGACGAAGGCGATTTTGCTGTTGAAACGCGCTTAATTACCGGTGCAGGTTTATCAAAGACAATTGAAACCACTACGGCTGCATCGAAGATATTGGAAGATAATTTCCCTGAAATTAAAAAAGTAATTGGGAAAATTGGAACAGCTGAAATTCCAACTGATCCAATGCCCATGGAGGCTGCTGATTTAATGATTATTTTAAAAGATAAATCTGAATGGGTTAGTGCCGATACAAAAGATGAACTTGCTGAAAAAATGAAACTAAAATTAGAGGAAAATCTACCTGGTGTTTCTTTTGGTTTTCAACAGCCTATTCAAATGCGCTTTAATGAATTGATGACGGGAGCTAAGCAAGATGTTGTGGTGAAGATTTACGGTGAAGATTTTTCAAAATTATCTCAATATGCAAAGCAAGTTGGTGGAATTGCAAATAAGATTAAAGGAATTCAAGATGTTCATGTAGAAGAACTGGAAGGTTTACCTCAATTAATTGTAAAATATGATAGAGAGGCACTAGCTAGGTATAATCTTTCTATTGATGATGTAAATAAGGCTATTAACACCAGTTTTGCAGGGCAAACGGCTGGAATTGTTTTTGAGGGTGAAAAAAGATTCTCGCTTATTGTGAAATTGGATAGCGCAAGTAGGGAAGGGCATGATGATTTGTCATCAATTGCTGTAACCAATGATGATGGAAACCAAATACCGCTCAGTGAATTAGCACAAATTGATTATAAAATTGGAGCTAATCAAATTCAGCGTGATGATGCCAAAAGAAGGGTAATGGTAGGATTTAATATCAGAGGTAGAGATGTCGAAAGTATTATTGGGGAACTGAAATCTAAAATTGATGGTAAGATTGTTTTTCTTCCTGGATATCATGTTTCTTTTGGAGGAAGTTTTAAAAACCTAGAACATGCTCGATCTCGCTTGTTAATTGCGGTTCCAAGTGCATTGTTGCTCATCTTCTTTTTGCTTTACTTTACTTTTAAATCATTGAAACAAGCATTATTGATCTTCACTGCTATTCCTTTGGCCGCGATTGGAGGTATTTTTGCTCTGTTCCTAAGAGGTATGCCTTTTTCAATATCTGCTGGTGTTGGATTTATTGCCTTATTTGGTGTAGCAGTTCTCAATGGAATTGTGCTTTTGTCAGAGTTTAATGCCCTTAAAGCCAAAGGAATCAAATCTAATTTAAAAATCATATTAATGGGAACATCAACGCGATTTAGACCGGTGTTTCTAACGGCTATGGTAGCTTCTTTAGGATTTCTTCCCATGGCGCTTTCTCATGGAAGTGGCGCTGAAGTCCAAAAACCGTTGGCAACTGTTGTAATTGGAGGGTTAATCTCAGCAACACTACTTACCTTATTTATCTTACCGATTTTATATTTACTCAGTAACCTTAAAATTAATTGGAGAAAGAAAAAGAATCCAGGAATTGCGATCTTACTCTGCTTGATTGGATTTCAATTGTCAGCTCAATACAATATGGATCTTTCTGCTTGCTTCAAAGTTGCAAAAGAAAGGAATTATAGTGTCCAAATTAATCAAATTGAACTCCTTAAACAAGTCAATGTAAGCAAATCGCTCGTTGAGATTCCTAAAACTACTGTAACGGGGATGATGGGACAGTATAACTCTCACTTTCAAAAGGATAATAATATTTCAATTGCACAGAAAATTCCTTTTCCAACTATTTTTTCTACAGGGAAGGCCATTGGAATTGAACAGCAAAAAGTAACTGAATTTGAAAATCAAGCTTCCTGGTTGTCTCTTAAAAGAGATATTGAATTGTCTTATGATCACTATCAATACCTGCTTGATAATCTTGATCTTTTAAAAGTAAGAGATAGTTTATTGACTATTGAAATGGAAAAACTAGCTGTCAGAAGGTCCTTGCAAGATGTGACTGCTCTTGATTTTTCTTTGATGAAATCTAAAAAAATGTCACTAGAAAATGATTTGAGAAATAACTTGGTGCTCATAGAGGAACAACTAAAAATTATTGGAAACATATTGAATTTAAAAAAGGATCAATTTTCATTGCGTGATGAAGAATATCTTCCGAGAATAATACTTGTGCAAGAGGACTCAACTTTGTTTAGCAAACACCCTTCTGTATTAGCAATTGAGCAAAGAGGAGGTTTATTGTTAAAACAAAAAGATTTTATTAAAGCAAAACAATTACCAGACATCTCTCTTTCTTATTTCAATCAGACGCTAGTAGGAACGCAGCAAGTTAATGGCTTGAATGTTCAATACAATTTGTCGGATAGATTTCAAGGAGGTTCAATAGGGCTGGATTTACCCATTTTTAGCGCTCAGTTTAAAGCTCAGAAAAATGTTCTCGCTCAGGAATTGCAACAAAATGAATTACGCAAGTTAGATCAATTGTCATATTTGCAAGGGAATTACGAGCAAATTTATGCTGCATATGAAGGATTTAAAAATACTCAAATGCTATTTGATGAACAATTACTTCCTGAAGCAGATTTACTGTTTGAACAAAATAATATCTTATTGAAAAATGGTGAAATTTCAGTGATAAGTTACTTGCAAGTTTTAGATGAAATTAATTCAATAAGACGCGCGGCATTACTGAATAATAATCAATTAAATAGACAAGTAATATTAATTAACTGGTTTAATAACAATTAATTAAAAAATAAATAAAAACTTATAAAATGAAAAATAATTTAAAAATAATTCTTCCGCTTTGCCTTCTTATGGCAATTGTTTTATTAAACAGTTGTGGAGGCGATACAGTGGAAAAACAAAAAGTAAATCAAAAAATAACAGAGCTTTCATTGACGAAAAGTCAGCTCAAAGCTCTTAAATTACAATTCGCTACTATGGAGGAAAGTGAGCTCTCTATTCCCATTCAAGCAAATGGAATGGTAGAAGTTCCTCCCCAAAATAAATCCTTTATCACTTGTCCCTATGGAGGTTTTATTAAAAGTTTAAATGTCTTAGATGGATCGGTGGTTAGGAAAGGTCAAGTGCTTTTTAAAATTCAACATCCTGATATTTTGCAAATCCAACAAGATTATTTGGAGCTTATGGGATCTATGGATTATTTGGAAGCTGAAGCTTCGAGACAAAAAACCATGTATTCTCAAGAAGCTGCGAGTATTAAAAATTATCAACAGGCTATGGCCAATCTTAATACTGCAAAGGCAAAAAAGGAAGGATTACTCTCCAAATTGAATTTAGCCAATGTAGAGGTTTCAATTCTTAATAAAGGGAAGATTCAAGCTCAACAGTCAATTATAGCTCCATTTGATGGCGTCGTAACTAAGATTTTGGCTAATGTGGGTGCTTATGCTGCTCCAACGGAAAATTTATTGGAAATTATTGATTTGAAACACGCGCATGCTGAAGTACTTGTTTATGAAAAATATCTTAACAGTATCAAAATTGGTCAAAAAGTTAAATTGACATTTGTGAATAATGCGCAAATAATGGACGCTAGTGTCTTTTTGATTGGTCGAGAAATATCCAAAGATAGAACGGTAAGACTTCATTGTCATTTTGAAGGATCACATGAAAATCTAACACCAGGTGCCTATTTTAAAGCTGAAATTAGGGCTGACCCTAAAGTGTACCATACAGTTCCTTCAGAAGCAATTGTTTCCTTAGGAAATAAATCAGCTATCTTTGTTCGAAATCAAAATGGTACCTTTAAACCTTATTATATCAAAGTACTTAGGGAGTTTGATCAGAAAGCTGCTATTGAGTTTTTAAATGCAACATTAAAACCTAACGATCAAGTGGTTGTTAAAGGTGTGTTTGAGTTGTTGTCACTTTTTGTAAAAATGAATGAAAATGAAGGCTAAAATTAATATTCAGAAATTAATTGGGATTACTTTTGTTCTTTCTGTTCTTTCAATTTCTTTTTTCTCCTGTGAGAAAGAAGGTGGTTGTGGATCTGTAAATATAAGTAAATCAGGCGGTTCTAAAAGTCACAATATGGGACAGAATTGTATGCTTTGTCATGCCAATGGAGGAGAAGGGTCCGGTTGCTTTACGGTAGCTGGAACGGTTTACAATAGTGCTCTAACATCAACTGCTGGAAGCGGTAAAGTTGAGTTTTTTACTCAAGCTAACGGTTCAGGACAATTAATGTATACGGTGCAAATAGATTCAAAAGGTAATTTTTATACGACAGAAGATATGAACATTGCTGGATTATTCCCAAGAGTTACTGGACCTACAGGTACGCAACAATCCATGTCAAGCGGTTTGACTTCTGGAAAATGTAATAGCTGTCATAATGCTTCGACTTCTAAAATTTGGGCAGATTAATTATATTGGAGTTTTATTTCTCTAATATTAATTCATCGATAAATAACCAAGTTGGATAACCCTTTCCTAAATGCCAGTTGGGACAATTCCCACTGTTTTTTATGGTGTAACGAATGGATTTAATTGGATAACCTGGAGCTTTGGTAATGCTCTTTGCTACCATTGGGTTTTGGTCCGAAATTTTAGATGCTTCTAACGGGATTAATTTTAATGGTTGGTATTGTTTTCCATCTGTTGAAATTTCAATTTTAATAAGCTCTGGATAAAAAATCCAAGACCTTTGGTCACGGATGTAGGAGATCCCTATATTAGAGTAGGTTCTTAAGGTGTCAAATTGTATGGTAGCCACAACATCTTTGCCATAAAAACCTTGCCAATCACCAGTTCTAAATTCGCTACTCCCTGTGATTCCATCTATGAGTGTATTTGGTCCAGCTGCAGCATATTGAGGTGAATAGGGTGTGTTTAATTGAAGTGAAATGCCCTTATCTCTCTTAATGAAGGAACTGCTTACTACTGCACTTTCAACAAAAGATGTTTTAATAAATTCTTTTTGAGCCGGTGAATGAATGTATTTGATATTCTTAATATCGAGTGTTGAACTTTCCTTTATCATTAAATGATCAACTTGCCGCTTCCATTCTGAATTATTGATTCTATAATAACAAATCAAACTATCACAAGGATATATCATTTTAATACTTCCGAAGGAAATAGACAAACTATCTTCGAAAATACGCTCCGAAGAAGTAATAAAGGGAACTGGGGTGAAATTTAAAGGCACCTCAATTGTTGGACGAATGTTTTTGTCGAGGATAGTCTTCAATGGTTCTTTATCGGTCATGTAAAACACCAAAGATCCACCTTTCATAATGCTTTCATGGCTTAAACTTGTGCCTCTGAAAATTTCATTGTTCAATTCTATATGATCGATATACTTGTTTTTTACATTGTTATTCTGTGTAGTAATTTCAAACTTATTTCCGTTTTCTAAATTAATAACTGCTTTATTAAATAAAGGTCGCCCAATTTGATAACTCGGGATTCCAGGAGTAACAGGGTAAAACCCAAGAGCGCTCATCACATACCAGGCGCTCATTTGACCGCAATCTTCATTTCCAGATAACCCATCTGCTTGATTACTATACATGCTGCGCTGTATACTGTCAACAAAAAACTGTGTTTTTGATGGATTGTTGGTGTAATTATACAAATAGGCCATGTGATGTGAAGGTTCATTTCCATGAGCATATTGTCCAATGAGTCCTGTTATGTCAGCTTGTTCTCGTCCGTCTAATTTTGTAGTACTTAGAAACAAACTGTCCAACCAAAGTTCTAATTTATCTTTCCCTCCTAATAATTGGCTTAAGGTCTCAATATGCTGTGGAGCATATAAAGAATATTGCCAACTGTTGGCTTCTGTATAATTAAAGTTAACTTCTGACGGATTGAAAGGATCGTACCACTGAGCGCCTCTTTTTGCTCTCATAAATCCTGTGGAAGGATCGTGAATATTTAGGAAATTATAGCTTCGCTTCTCAAATTCATTAGCAATCAATTCATCACCCATTGCTTTTGCCATAGCGCTGATACAAAAATCATCATAGGCATATTCTAATGTTTTTGACACGGATTCTGGTTCTTGATCGGAACTAATGAATCCTTGTTCTGCATATTGCTTTTTGGCCAGTTCGTTTATTTTGGCTGTAAAAACCATTGCATCTAAAGCCTTTTTAGAATTAAAACCATTGATTCCTTTGAGGTAGGCATCAGCTATAACAGAAACACTATGGTAAGCAATCATACATTCTGTTTCATTTCCTGCGAGTTCCCAAACGGGTAAATCTCCTCCTTCATCAAATTGTCTTAAAAATGTATTAATGAATTGATTTGTTTTTTCTTGCTGTATAATCGTATACAAAGGGTGTGCCGCTCGATAGGTGTCCCAAAGTGAAAAAACGGTGTATTGTTGGTCTTTTGCAGATTTAAGTTGATGAATTTTCTGATCTCTTCCACGGTACAATCCATCTACATCTGAAAATAAATTTGGAGCTATTAAAGTATGATAAAGTGCCGTGTAAAAGATACTTTTATTGGTAATATTCTCATCTTCAATTTGAATTTTGTTCAATTCCGTATTCCACTTTTTAACACTTTCAGATCTTAATTCTTGAATGTTCCAACCGGGAATTTCAGCATTAAGATTCGTTGCGGCGCCTTTTTCGTTCACAGCAGAAATACCAATTTTTAAAGTTAGGCTCTTAGTTTCTTCTGGAAATGTGAGTAATAATTTATGCTGACCGTTCTTAGAAATTATTTTAGATTTTTTATAAGGTGTATCTAATTTTAAATAAAAGTACAGGTGTTGTTCTTTTGCCCAAGCAGAAGATACTCTGTAGCCACTAATCGTATTTTTATCTATTAAATTGAGTGCCGAAGAAAGCAACATATCTCTGTGATCTAAATCAACTAGAATGTGTTTTTCACCTTCTTTCTTTTCAAAAGTATATTGATGTATTCCCGATCTTTCGCTAGCACATAATTTCACATTGATTTGATCTTCTTCTAAATAAACTTCATAATATCCAACTGTCGCCGT
>CANJQZ010000057.1 GCA_947476515.1 Flavobacteriales bacterium | reverse complement strand
TCATCTTATTGGAATGTTCCACAGCCTTATCCATTTTGTATCGAACTAAATTATCAGTTTCGCCCCAAGAAAAGGAAGGGATATGTTTAGGGAAAAATCCTGGTCCAAAGAGATTACAGGAAACACCAATGATAGTTCCAGTATTGAACATGGTATTGATGCCACATTTTGAATGATCTCCCATGCACAAACCTAAAAATTGTAATCCAGTAGAAATCATGTCTTTTGCAGCGTAGTCATAAATCGAGACCAAGCCATAATTGTTTTTAAGATTCGAATTATTACTGTCAGCACCAAGATTGCACCATTCACCTATACATGAATTCCCTAAAAAACCATCATGAGCCTTGTTTGAATAGGATTGAAATATGACATTATTCAATTCGCCTCCAACCTTAGAATAGGGGCCAATAGTAGTTGGACCGTAAATTTTAGACCCCATCTTTACAACACTATTTTCACAGGCTGCAAAAGGTCCGCGAATGCAAGTTCCTTCCATAATCTCAACGCCTTTTCCAATATATATTGGTCCATCATTAGTGTTGAAAATACAGCCTTCTATTCTTGCACCATCTTCTACTATGATCAACTCCGAAGATCCAATTACGGTATTACTGGATGATAAATCATTCGAATGAGTAGAGGTTCTGAGTAATTCAAAATCATTTTTTATAGCATCGCCATTGATGGATAATAGGTTCCACCAATTTTTATATTGTAAAGGTCTGCTTCCTATATATTGAATTCTTTGATTTCCATTTCCTTTTTTAGCTAGCGTTTCCTCTCCTAAAAAGAGTGTTGAATTTTCATCTAAATGAAGAATAGCAGCTGCTAATTCAGCATTTGGAAGAATACTTCCATTAATTATAATGGCATCATCCAACGCTTTGTATTTAGCAGAAAGATAGTCTTCTGTTTCAAACCCGATTTGAGCTTCTGGAAAAATAAAATTCCATCGTTCCGAATTGGTAAACACTCCACATCGTATACTACCAATAGGTCTCGTTAAGCTTAGTGGCGCGCAAGCAAGATGAAGGCCGTAATCTGCTAGGTTTATTTTCATAATCAATTATTAATAGATTTTGAACTGGTGAAATATAGTAAACTAAAGGTGATTGCTCCATTTATGATTAACATTTCAAGTCCAAAGACATATCCATCCATAACGGTCGTTGCATAATAATTCAAGAGGTAGCAGATTAATGGAGCGGCAATACAAACAATAGGAACCATATAGTTTTTTAGAACTCTTTTGGTTAATATGCCAAATGAAAACAGTCCCAATAAAGGTCCATAAGTATAACTTGCAATTTGAAATATTAAAGTAACAATACTTTTACTATCCATCCATTTAAAATAGAAGACCAGTAACAAGAATACAAAGGCGAAAGAAAGATGGATTGTTTTACGCAATTTTCGCTGCTGCATTTCATTTAAATCTGCTCTTCTTTCAAATCCTAAAATATCAATACAAAAGGAAGAAGTTAATGCGGTTATTGCCCCATCTACTGAAGGGAATAAAGCTGATATCAATCCGATTATGAAAATAATAAAAATTCCAAAAGGAAGATGTTTTTGAACGATCGTAGGAAATACATCATCTGGAAGTAAATCAAGACCTTGTTGTTTTGCATAAAGGTGTAGCATACCGCCTAAGAATAGAAATAGTGCATTCACGAAAAGTAAAACAATACTAAATATTACCATGTTTTTTTGAGCATCTTTCAATGTTTTGACGCTGATGTTTTTTTGCATCATTTCTTGATCCATTCCAGTCATCGCAATCGTAATAAATGCTCCCCCAATAATATGTTTGAGAAAAAAGTCTTTTTTGAGTGGATCAGTATTCCATAATTTCGTCATGTCTCTTGCTTCTAATTGAGTCCAAATCTGAGACCAATCCAAATGCAAAGCCGACTGAATAGAAAAAATACATACAACTAAAGCTAAAAGCATGAATAATGTTTGTAATGTATCAGTCCAAACAATTGTTTTTACACCACCTTGTAAAGTATAGGCGATGATCATTCCAATTATTAATAATGTTGCGAGCCAAAAAGGCACCCCTAGAGGATCAAATACAAAAAGTTGTAGGACATTAATTACAAGATATAATCTAACTGTTGCTCCTAATGTTCTTGATAAAATAAAGTAAGCAGCACCCCATTTATAGGCGCTAAAGCCTAATCGATACTCCAAATAACGATAAATTGAGGTAAGATTATATTTATAATATAAAGGTAATAGGACATAGGCCACGACGAAATATCCGATAAAAAATCCAATTACCATTTGATAATAATACCAACCTCCATCACCAACAGAACCCGGAACCGAAATGAATGTAATGCCCGAAAGCGATGTTCCAATCATACCGAAGGCAACTAAATACCATGGACTTTTTTTGTCGCCAGTAAAAAAACTATGAGCGCTTGAATTCCGAGAAGTAAGATAGGCAATGGTTAATAATACACCAAAGTAGGCAATGAGTACACAGGCTATAATAATTGATGTCATGCTTGTTTTTATTAGTGTAAAGATATTAAAAAAGTGTTTGCATGTAAATTATTAAGTACTTAAGGAGTAGAAATAAGTTTTGATTTACAAGAGTCCTGATCCACAATATTAAATAGCAAATTCACTAATTTATTTGGTGAGGTGTTTATATTTGCATCAAAGATTAATTTATGAAAGACCTTACTTACCTAATTGCATTGCTAATTTCTACAGGAGCACTTGTTTATGTCGTTGTTATATTTATTAAAAAAACCAAGACAGATCAAGATAGAATACTTTTTTCGGAATTAAAAAAACAAAGACAAGAGTTTTTCTTACCCAATAGGGCAGATGCTTATCAGCGCGCTATTTTGTTTTTAGAGCGAATTCATCCCAATAGTTTGATTATGCGTATGCAACAACCTGCTATGGGATGTGTTCCGTTTCAAACGCTTTTATTAAAAACAATTCGCGATGAGTATGAACATAATGTTGCCCAACAAATGTTTATCTCTCCTAAAGGTTGGAAACTACTAAAGGATGCAAAAGAAGAAACAATCAAATTAATCAATGTTGCAAGTGGCTCTTTGGCTGCTGATTCTAATTCAATGATGTTAAGTGCAGCAATATTAAATCTTACAAGTGAAGTAGGGGTATTGCCAGCCGAAATCGCAGTTGATTTTCTTAAAGAGGAATTACAGACACTTTTTTAAGTACACCTCAAAATATTAAGTAAAAAAAAAAGGAGCATATTTATTTGCTCCTTTTTTTTATTTCAATTATTAATTAGCTTATCTAATTACATGAATATATCCTTGTTTTTCATAATCTTGGAATACTAATTTATAGAAATATACTCCCTCCACCAATTCTTCGCCATCTTGAGTTTTACCCATAAATTGAGGAGTGTCTTGTCCTTGCTCAAAAAGAAGCTGACCCCATCTATTGAATATATAACATGTATAAGCATCACAGGTGGAGAAATATGATTTCAAATCCAAAACATCGTTGGTGTTATCGTTATTAGCAGTTATTACATTTGGGAAATCAAAATCATTTAAGGTTCCAATGTTTACAATATCTGCTATTATTGATGCTGTATTTGAAATACATCCGTATTGAGAAACAATGAAGGCGATATATGTGCCCATTTCAGATTGAGAAATTGGCATCATAATGTTAAATGAATTGGATGTGAAATTACTAGGCCCTGACCAATTAATTGTAGAGTTTGATTCACCTAATGCGGTAATGAATATTGGGTCGCCTGGACAATCTGGAGTTGTAATAGAGAGTATAGGTTCATTTGGAGTCGTCATCACATACAAATTGAAAGTGGTATCCGTTGCACATCCAAAGGCAGTCGTGGCAGTATAATTAATAGAGTGTATTCCTGGTGTCGTAATAACATAGTTCAAATTACTATTAGTCCCAATTGTATTTCCTGCTGTTGTCCAATTATAACTGAGTACTTCTGTAGTGGTTACGGTAGAATTTGAAGTAATCGTGAAAGGAACATCTTCACACAATACTGTATCTGCAGCATAAGCCAGAACTGGATTATCATGAACAAATAAAGTTAATGTTAAGGTGTCATCACAAACAACATTGTTAGGAAAACTATCCAATGCAATCAGTGTCATTGTGTTGGCACCCGGAGTATTGTATAAATAACTTATATTAATTGTAGAGTCTAAAAAAGTACCATTTTGGTACCATTCAAAAGATGTAATTGGGGATACATTGGAAGTGGTATTGGTAAATGGAACTGCTATATCAACACACTGTTCTGCGAAGGTGAAGTTGGCAGTTGGATTATTAAATACTGTGATGGATTGCGAACTAGTATCAGCACATCCAAATTGAGAAGTAGTTATTAAATCTATATTGTAAAGTCCTGGTTGCGTGAAATCATATACAGTTGTATCTCCAATCAAGGTGTCTTGTACATTTATTACCCATAAATTGGTTAAGGTGTCTGATGAAGCTATAGAGCTTATGGAATTTAATTGAGCCTGATCACCAAGACAAACATTTGCAAAATTAAAGTCTGAAACAGGGATGTTATAAACATGTATAGTATTGGTAACAGTATCTTGACAATTAGCATCTGATTCTACAATCATTTGAACCGTATAATCGCCAGGACCAGGGAAGGTATGGCTAAAGGTATTTCCCAGAACAGAATAACCATCAGATGAACTCCAAGTTACGGTATCTTGGATAGCGTTGGTAAATACAGAAATATTATTTAAGTCAATAACACCTCCAGCACAAACTGAATCCATAGTATAAAGAGCAACAACATTGGAAGGTAATATCTCTGTAGATAAAGTAGCCGTACAGCCATTTACTGAAGTAATTGCACATGTGATCGTTTGCTGATTGGTTGTGTTCAATGAAATAATCTGACCATTACCAACAACGGTTCCTGTACTATCTGTCCAAACATAATTTGCAAATCCATCCGGAGCCTCCAATTCAACTGTTTGTGTTAAACTATTTTCACAATATCTCGATTCAATGTAAAGTGATGCACAATCAGCAACTACATAGGCATATCCGAAATGACCTCCTAGTGAACAGTCACCAGTAGCTACATCAAGAATAATTTGCTGACCTAAATAGGCAGAAACATTTACACCAATGGTAGTCCAGTCTTTAGAGCGAATTTGACCACAAGCTTGAAATCCTGGAATTCCACTTCCAGCCGTAACTTGATAAAAAGTACAAGGTATTGGATTTCCTAATGTGTCACTTAGTTGTGCCTCAAATCTAGGTTGCTGCGCAATAGTATGTCCTGGATCTTCAAGAACAACAGCATATTTAAAGATAATCATATTAGAGGTAGGTGTGATATTAAAAACATATCGTAAACGCTCTGCTTGAGCTCCTGTCCCACTATTTCCTAACATTGCAGAGTAGGTGTTTCCTGGAGCTACAACTGTTATTGGAGAACATGCCCATGGATCAACTCCTGTTCCTGTCATTATGGTGTGTTGTCCTGGGACAATTCCAACATTTGGAGTATTGATTCCGCAACAAGTACCTGTAAACCCTTGCCAATTTAAAAAGGAATTATCTGAGAAATTAGCATTGAAACATCCTTGTGAAAAAAGATTATTTCCATTAAAAATTACGGCTAAAACAAGTAATAATTTGATTGTATTTTTCATTCAATTGATGTATTTGTTATTATAATCACATTAGTGACGGCATAAATTTAAATAAAATTGCACGAAGGCAAAAATAATATAGAGTTTTTATTAAACTTAAAAAAGTCAATTATATTTTTTTCTTGCTTTAAAGAATTCAAAAAACATAGGAAGAAGAGATAAAATGATAATTCCAAAGATTACAATTTCAAAGTTTTCTTTCACAAAAGTTAAATTTCCAAAGAAATATCCAAGGAATGTTAGGCCTAATACCCATGCTAATCCACCAATGATATTAAATCGTAAAAATGTCAAATATTTCATACTTCCAAGTCCAGCTACAAAAGGCGCGAATGTTCTGACAATTGGGACAAATCGAGCGATAACAATTGCTTTTGATCCATGTTTGTTAAAAAAATCATGCGTCTGATCGATGTGTTTTTGATTTAATAATTGTCGCCCTCTGAATTTACATCGAATTACTTTTGCACCAATCGTTTTCCCAATATAATAATTCAAGGCATCTCCTAAAATGGCTGCAAAAATTAGTAAAATAAGTACAATTAATAGATTTAATTCTGTATGCTGACCATTAGTGGTAACACCGGCACAAAAAGTTCCAGCTGCAAAAAGTAAAGAGTCACCTGGTAAGAAAGGAATTATAACCAATCCTGTTTCAGTAAATATAATTACAAATAATATGACATAAATCCAAGTTCCGTACTCTTGAATCAAAGTAAATAAGTGTTTATCTAAATGTAAAAAAAAGTCTAAAAAATCTTTAAGTAATTCCATTAGTCTAGTTGAATGGTATTGTCAATAGTCTCTTTCCAAGCGGTAATACCACCTGCTACTATAATAAGAGAGGTAAAATTATATTCAGTTGATAATAAATTTGCTACTGCTTCGGCCCTTTTGCCACTTCTACACAAAATTATAGTTTGTTTTTCTTTGTCAAATTGCTCGCTGATGTTTAGCGTTTCACTCATAGGGATATTGACAAAACCTATATTCCCCAAATCATATTCATATGGTTCGCGAACATCAATACATTGAATTTGGGTGTCTTTAGCGATGATTTCACTACAGTTTTTTGGAGGTAATTGTTGAATAGACATTCTGCAAAGTTAATAAATTAAGATAATTTAAGTTGAAATCTAGCTTCAATTTGAGAAACGATTGTTTGTAAACATACTTCAAGATCAAGCTCATTTGTTTTTATATGAACCGCAGCATTTTCAGGTGCCTCGTAAATGCTGTCTTTTCCAGTAAATTGATTTAGCGATCCTGATTCAAATTTTTCATATAATCCTTTAACATCGCGTTTTGCACAATCTTCATAGGAACAGTCAACAAATACTTCTAGAAATTTATCTGCGCCAATATAATGCTGTGCTATTTCTCTTTCTGCTTTAAAAGGTGAAATTAAGGACACTATAGCGATGTGACCTTGGTTGTTGATCATTTTAGCCAGGCAAGAAGCTCTACGCATGTTCTCCTTTCGATCTGAATCTGAAAAACCTAAGTCCTTGCAGATTCCATTTCTTAAAACATCCCCGTCAATGCAAAAACCGGTAATATTATTTTCTTTTAATTTATTTTGAAGAGCATTAGCGAGTGTTGTCTTTCCTGCACCAGAAATCCCTGTAAGCCAAATAGTGAAAGATGCGCTATTATTTTTCATTGCTGTATACTGTGTATAAAGAAGGAGCGTCATATAGTTGTCCAGGAGAAATCATAAGCTCGTCATAAGGAATGTCATCACCATACCGTTCCTTCATTATTTTTCGAACTACAGGGGCATCAATATTAAAATCTCTAAGTGTTTTCGGTTGGGCTAAAACGAAGTTAATGCAGTTTTTATAAGTCTTGTAAACCAGTTCGGAACAATACATTTCTTTGTCAGTCCAGGAAAAATATCCATCATAATTTTTTCCGAATTGAGATGCTGCGTATTCTTTCATTCTTAAAATTGAATTTTTATTTAGTGTATCAATACCTTTAAATCTCTTGATTACACAAGTTTGATCTACACCACTACTAATCCAGTCGGATAGTTTTCTTTTCCCTACCGGCTGAACCGCTTCGTAAACATAAGGGACGCTATTTTCAATAAATATAATTCCACAATGAGAGTATTTTGAGTTTGTCGCAATTTCAACGGCTTGACTTTGTTTCGAATAGGAGGATTGAAATATAATGTCACCATCTTGAACAGAAAAATTACTTTTTTTATTTTTAGAAAATAATTCTTGTTTTTGCTTATTGTTCTTCAAAACAAATGAAAAGCTGTAAACTAAGCCAGTTATAATGATTACAAAGAAAATTACTTTGTAAATCTTGAAATTTATATCTTTTGAACCGAAAATCATAAGATCAAAAATAAGGAATTACTGCTGCTAAAAAACATTATCTTTATCTTTGTAGTGAAAAATATAAATATGGGACTTTTAGACAATAAAATTGTATTGATTACCGGTGCCTCCAGAGGTATTGGAAAAGCTATTGCTTCAGAATGTGTACAACAAGGTGCGACAGTGATTTTTACTTATCTTTCCTCTGAAGAAAAAGCTAATGCTCTAGTAAATGAGTTAACAGCAAACGGTGGAAAGGCAAAAGGATTTAAGTCTGATGCTTCTAAATATGATGATGCGCAAAAATTGGTTGATGATATTGTTGCGGAATATGGAACCATTGATGTTCTCGTTAATAATGCAGGAATAACAAGAGATACTTTGTTGATGCGCATGACTGAAGAACAATGGGATGAAGTGATCAATACCAATTTGAAATCAGCTTTTAATATGACTAAGGCAGTTCAAAAGCCTATGCTTAAAGCAAGAAGTGGCTCTATTATCAATATGTCATCAGTTGTTGGTGTAAAAGGAAATGCTGGTCAATCGAATTATGCGGCTTCAAAAGCAGGCTTAATTGGCTTTACCAAATCCATTGCTGCTGAATTAGGTTCAAGGAATATTAGATGTAATGCTATCGCACCTGGGTTTATTGAAACAGAAATGACAGAAGTATTAGATCAAACAGTAGTAGAAACTTGGAGAAATTCCATTCCATTAAAAAGAGGTGGTCAACCAATAGATGTTGCCAATGCTACTGTTTTTCTAGCTTCTGATATGTCTGCGTATATTACGGGTCAAACCCTTCATGTCTGTGGTGGGATGTTAATGTAATTTTTGAAATGAATATTCGTCCAAGAAGAAATCGAAAGTCTAGCGCTATTCGTAATATGTTAGAGGAAACTCAATTAGGAGTTCAGCATCTTATTTATCCTATTTTTTTAAAAGATGGAAAAGGAGTGAAAGAAGAGATAGGTTCTCTCCCCAATAATTTCAGATGGTCAATTGATACTTTAATTCCTGAAGTGGAAGCTTGTATGAATTTAGGTATTTATAGCTATGATCTATTTCCAGCTGTCGATGAATCATTAAAAGATAAGATAGCTAGTTATAGCTATGCACAAGATAATTTCTATCTGAATGCTATTCGTGAACTTAAAGAAAGATTTCCTGAAATGGTCATTATGAGTGATGTCGCTATGGATCCTTATTCATCTGATGGACATGATGGTCTTGTGGTAGATGGGAAAATAGTTAATGATGAAACACTCAGTATTTTAGCTAAAATGGCAGTTGCGCAAGCGCAAGCAGGCGTTGATATTATTGGTCCTTCAGACATGATGGATGGTAGGGTTGGTGTAATTCGTGAAGCGTTAGATATAGCGGGATATACTGATACAAGTATCATGTCCTATACGGCAAAATATGCAAGTGCTTTCTATGGTCCATTTAGAGATGCTTTAAATTCTGCGCCAAAATCAGGAGATAAAAAAACATATCAAATGAATCCAGCGAATAAAAGGGAAGCACTTCTTGAAGGTCAATTGGATATGGAAGAAGGTGCAG
>CANJQZ010000056.1 GCA_947476515.1 Flavobacteriales bacterium | reverse complement strand
TGTAGATGGGTCAAATGCATTGTTTTCAAATTTACACTTTAAATGTATTATGCACACAGCAATTGCAACATAAATCAATTATTTTGTTAATTATTTTCTATTTTTTTTGGTTGTGTGTCAGGCTAACTATGGTTACATTTGTATAAAACAAAAGAGATATGTCAAATGCTTTTTCTAAAGTACCAGTTGCTATAAACGAACCGGTAAAACCATACGCAAAAGGAAGTCCTGAAAGAATTTCTGTTCTTGCTGAATATAAAAAACTATACAACCAAGCTCCAATTGATATTCCAATGTATATTGGAACAGAGCAAATTTTTACCAACAATAAAAAAGTGCTTTCTCCTCCTCACGAGCACAAAAAAATCCTTGGACACTCTAACTTTGGAGAGGCTAAGCATGTTGAATTAGCCATTGAATCGGCATTAAAAGCTAAAACAGCTTGGGCAAAATTACCTTGGGAAGAGAGAGCAGCGATTTTCCTTCGTGCTGCAGATTTATTGGCAGGTCCTTTCCGTGATCGTATGAATGCAGCTACGATGCTCGCGCAATCTAAAAATGTTTTTCAAGCGGAAATTGATGCTGCTTGCGAAATGATAGACTTTTTCCGATTTAATGTTCAATATATGTCTCAGATTTATAAAGAACAACCTGAATCTCTTCCAGGCATGTGGAATCGACTTCAATATCGTCCCTTAGAAGGATTTGTATTTGCAATTACTCCTTTTAACTTTACTTCTATTGCCGCAAATCTTTGCGCTGCTCCCGCTATGATGGGAAATGTTGTGATTTGGAAACCGTCTGATACTCAAATTTATTCTGCTCAAGTAATAATGGACCTTTTTAAAGCTGCAGGATTGCCTGATGGTGTAATCAATATGGTAACAGTAGATGGCCCGATTGCAGGAGATATAATTTTTAAACATAAGGAATTTGCTGGACTACACTTTACAGGATCTACAGGTGTTTTTCGTGCACTATGGAAACAAATAGGTGAAAATTTATCCCATTACAGAAGTTATCCGCGAATCGTTGGTGAAACGGGTGGGAAAGATTTTATTATGGCACACGCTTCTTCTAATCCAGAAGTGGTTGCCGCTGCAATGGTGCGCGGTGCATTTGAATTCCAAGGTCAAAAATGTTCGGCCGCTTCAAGAGTATATGTGGCAAAATCTATTTGGCCAGCTGTAAAAGATAGTTATGTAGCTCAAGTAAATAGTATTACTGTTGGCGCACCTGATGATACTTCTCATTTTGTTAATGCTGTTATTGATGAAAAATCATTTGATAAAATTGCGGCTTATATAAGCTATTGTGCTGCACAAAGTGATGCCGAAATTATTACTGGTGGAACTTTTGATAAGTCAGTTGGGTATTTTATTCAACCTACTACTGTCGTAACCAGCAATCCGAAGTTTAGAACTTTATGTGAAGAAATTTTTGGACCTGTACTTACTGTTTTTGTCTATGAAGATGCTGATTTTGAAAAAACATTACATTTAATAGATCAAACTTCTGAATATGCCTTAACAGGTTCCATCATTGCACAAGATCGTTATGCGATTCATATGGCAACTGAGTTGCTTGAAAATGCAGCAGGGAATTTTTACATCAATGACAAACCAACCGGTGCTGTGGTTGGACAACAACCATTTGGTGGTGCAAGAGGGTCAGGAACGAACGACAAAGCGGGTGCTGCAATGAATTTACTTCGCTGGGTTTCTGCTCGAACCATTAAGGAAACATTCGTTCCGCCTACCCATTTTGAATACCCTTTCTTGGAAAAATAAAAATCTTGGGCAGTATGTTTTATATTTTAAATTTTGTAATTTAGAAGCAAGATTTAAAGTATGAAAACTAAACTTTCAGATGGCACCCAGGTGCATTGCTTAAGAAAACCAGAAGCAAAAATGCTCGACCATCATGTTGAAGGTTATTTGCAACATGGCATTGAAATTCATGATAATGATGTTGTGTTTGATGTAGGTGCTAATATTGGAATATTTGGCATTCGGGTAATGCAAAAGGCAAAAAATGTTGCTGTATACTGCTTAGAGCCAATTCCTGAAATACTAGAAGTCTTGACGGCCAATGCGGCTTTACATGGTCAAGGAAAAATGCATGTCTTACCCTTTGGAGTTTCATCGGAGAATACTTCTGCAACTTTCACTTATTTTCCGAATACTCCAGCCTTATCTACGCTGCATCCAGAACAATGGGATGTAGATCCAAGAGCCTTTGAAAAAGCAGTTAAAGGAACTATGAAAAGCCCACCGTCTAATATGTGGTGGATGCGCTTAATCCCTCGATTTTTTGCAGGTGCAATTGCAAAGCAACTTATTAAAGGTAAACGCACCGTAAACTGTGAATTAATAACTTTATCAAGCTTATTGGAACAAGAAAAGATTTCCAAGATAGATTTACTTAAAATTGATTGTGAAGGTGCTGAATGGGAGGTGCTTCAGGGAATTAATGAAAATGATTGGACGAAAATTAACGCATTGGTTATAGAGGTACATGATACCGATGACCGTGTAAAAAAAGTACAAGATTTACTGCATTCAAAAGGATTTTCCAAACTACATACAGAACAAGAACAAGGTTTAGAAAGCTCTCAAATGTTTAATATTTTTGCTTTAAAATCATGACCCCTTACTCTTTTGCAATATATACTGTCTTACTTGTAGTTCTTACAAATTTTATTGGATTAGTGTATAGTCTTTTGGTGCTATACACCAATTTTTTTAAATCTTTCGCTATTCAAAATAAACCATATGCACCAGGTATATTTTTAAAAAGAATGCCCTTATATTTTTTTAATCTATTCGTATTGCTATGCTTTTCAGGTTTGGGAGCGTATTATGGTTTTTCACTTTTTAATACCGTTTCATCAAATGTTTGGATAATCATTATTCAAGTAGTAGTTGCTTTTGTTTTTGATGATATATTTTTCTACTTTATGCATAGATGGTTGCATCAAAATAAGTTTATGTTGAAACATGTTCACTACATTCATCACCGAGCTTCTAAACCATTCCCGTTAGAATATCTTTATGCACATCCATTTGAATGGATGCTGGGTATGATTGGAGCACTGCTTGGTTTTGGCTTGATATTAATATTTATGCCTATTAATATGTATGCATTTTGGATCTTTGGGGCACTTAGAAATTTTCATGAGATTCACATTCATTCAGATTTGAACTTACCCATTTCAAATCAAATTCCAGGTATAAGTAAAACCAAACATCATGATGATCATCATGCAAAATTAACAGGAAATTATGCCTCTACTTTTATTTGGATGGATCGGATTTTTAAAACTAATTTTTGACAAGATGAGGTTGTTGCTATTGCTTTTCTCAGTAGGTTTCTTTTCGCTTTCGAATTTAGCACAGAAAAATAAATTTGATTTGACGGTTACACTCACCGGAATTGCAAATAAAAATGGTTTGATTGAATTTGGATTATACAATGATCCATCTAAGTTTGCAAAAGTAGGTCAAACACTTAAAACACTTCGCGTGAAAGTTACTTCTTCGGAAGCTTCAGTTACTTTTCATGATTTGGAGCCTGGTAAGTATGCGGTATGTTTCTATCATGATGAAAATGGCAATAAGGTTTGTGATAAAAATTTTCTATCCATCCCAACTGAAGCATTTGCTTTCTCTAATAATATTCGCCCAAAATTTTCTATTCCAACTTTTGAAGAGTGCTCTTTTTCTGTGACAAAAAATAAGTCCATAAGTGCGCGTTTAGTCTATTAGTTGTTATTGTAAAATGAAATATCTATTCGAGTAAGTAACCTTCACTTTTGTTTTTGCGTCTAATCTTTTAAAAATTATTTTATTATGAAAAGCTCATTACTAATTACAATTCTATTAATTTCTTTTATAGCCTCTGCACAAAAACAAGAGGTGAAAAGAATTATTACTATAGAAGGAAATGACACTACAATTATTGATGTAAAAGTAAATGATGTTGATGCTGTTATTGAGAAACAAATGAAAATAGTTTACAGTAATGATGATAATTTTAAAGGCAACAAAAAAATGCAAGTTTTCATAGATACCATTATAGATAATGAAGAAAATGTATTTATAAATGATTCCATTCAAGTAATTAATGGAAAGCAAAATATTTTCATTTTTAAGGACGATATTGATCGAAAACCAGGTGCGAAAATACTAATTGAAGGAATGACTGGAGATGAGGGAGGTTTTGATTTCAAGTTTAATAATGAAAATGATGAAAGTGTTTTTGTAAATGAAAATGCACATTGGGCTGGAATTGGACTAAGCGTTTTAGGGCTTTTGAATTCTGACAACAAAATCATGTTATCAAAGGATGCTCCCTTCATGAATTTGGATTGTGCTAAAACCTTTTCGATGAATTTTAATGTACTTGAAAAAAGCATTCCGCTTCATAAAGAGTATGTTGTTTTTACAACAGGTCTAGGTTTTAATTGGAATCATTATGGGTTGAAGAATAATATTGACTTAAATAAAAATAATGATTCAATTTTTGGCACAATTAATTCTACGGTTGATTATACTCAAAATTCACTTAGATCGACCTACCTGCAAATTCCTCTACTATTTGAATTTAACACAAGTGATAATGCTGCTACAGCCTGGCATCTTTCTGCAGGTGTTGTTGGAGGTTTTCGCCTTTCAGCAAATTGGAAAACAAAGTGGGAGGATAATGGAAAGAAAAATATTGGCAAAATCAATGATGACTATTTCTTGACTGGATTGCAAGCAAATGCTCTTGTAATGGTGGGTTATGGAAATGCCAATTTATTAGTTCAATACAGTCTTAAAAGCATATTCCAACTTGATAAAGGACCTGTATTAAGACCTATAAGCCTAGGTGTGTTTTTTGATTTCTAAGGACACGCCTTAACCGTAATACGATTGTCCTTTATTTTTCTATTCGGGCTTTATAATTCGTTTTGTATCTTTGTTGCTTCTTCTAATGGGTATGACAATAAATAACAATAAGGAATTGAATCAAGACATCTCTAAAGATACGCTGCTCGAGGCTTTTAAACTCATGTGCACCGCAAAAACTTTATCCGAAAAATATGAGGATAATAAGGATGTCACAGCCAAATATGTCCACGCTTCGTCGCGCGGTCATGAAGCAATTCAATTGGCTCTTGCCTTACAATTAAAGCCACAAGATTGGGTATCTCCCTATTATCGAGATGATAGTATTCTATTAGGAATAGGGGTGTCACCTTATGAATTAATGTTGCAGATTTTTGCAAAAAAAGACGACCCCTTTTCAGGTGGTAGAACTTATTATGCGCATCCTTCTCTTAATAATGAGCACCAACCTAAAATAATTCATCAATCTTCTGCAACTGGTATGCAGGCAATTCCAACAACTGGTATTGCTATGGGGATTCAGTATAAAGAGAAAACAGGATTGTCTTCTGTCGATGCAACGAATGCACCGATTGTGGTTTGCTCTCTAGGAGATGCTTCTTGCACAGAAGGAGAAGTTTCAGAAGCTTTTCAAATGGCGGCATTGAAGCAATTTCCGATTGTTTATCTGGTTCAAGATAATGGTTGGGATATATCTGCCAACGCTTCAGAAACAAGAGCGCAAGACATTGCAACTTATGCAAAAGGTTTTAATGGCATTGAAGTTAGGGCAATCGATGGCAGTGACTTTGAAACTTCTTACCAAACTGTTCAAGAAATTTTCGAAATTGTAAGAAAGGAAAGAAGACCCTTTATTCTGCATGCCAAAGTTCCACTTTTAGGCCATCATACTTCTGGTGTTCGAAAAGAATGGTACAGAGACGATCTCGTCGAAGCAGCTAAGAGCGATCCGTATCCTAAATTACGCAAGTTAATTCAAGAAAAAGGAGTTTCATTAGCAGATATAATTAATGTTGAAGCCGAGATCAAAAAGGCGGTAGATACCGCATACGAAAAAGCACTTAATGCCGACGAACCCTTGCCTGAAGAGGTAACTAATTTTATTTTTGCTCCAACAGAAATAACAGAAGAAAAAGGTACGCGTGAACCTTCAGGCAAAAAGAAAACTGTGATGGTTGATTCTGCTTTATTCGCTGTTCGTGAATTGATGCAAAAGCACCCAGAAGCATTGCTGTATGGACAAGATGTTGGAGGGCGATTAGGTGGTGTGTTTCGAGAAGCAGCAACATTAGCCCAAACCTTTGGAGATGATCGTGTTTTTAATACGCCAATTCAAGAAGCATTTATCATTGGTTCCACTGTTGGAATGTCTGCCGTTGGTTTAAAACCTTTTGTTGAGGTTCAATTCGCTGATTATATCTGGCCTGGATTGAATCAATTGTTTACGGAGGTTTCTCGCTCTTATTATTTGTCAAATGGTAAGTGGCCTGTGAGTTGCGTAATTCGTGTTCCCATTGGCGCTTATGGTTCTGGTGGACCTTATCATTCGTCGAGTGTTGAATCAGTGCTGACCAATATTAGAGGAATTAAAGTGGTCTATCCATCGACAGGAGCTGACCTAAAAGGGTTGATGAAAGCAGCATTCTACGACCCAAATCCAGTTGTGATTCTCGAACATAAAGGATTGTATTGGTCAAAAATCCCTGGTACAGAAGGCGCGATGTCTCCTGAACCAGACGAAGATTACATCATTCCAATTGGGAAAGCCCGAATTGTAATGCATGCAGCAGAATCAAGTATTAATGATGGAAGTTCTTGCGGTATTATTACCTATGGTCGTGGGGTATATTGGTCGCTTGAAGCAGCTCAGAATTTCGAGGGAAAAGTTGAGATTCTTGATTTAAGGAGTTTGAATCCGCTGGATCATGAAGCTATGAATGCCCTTTGTCGTCGTCATGGTAAAATAATGATTGTTACAGAAGAATCTATCGAGTGTTCTTTCTCTCTAGGTTTAGCAGGAAGATTGCAAAGAGATAATTTTAAACACCTAGATGCAGCAATAAAAATTGTAGGATCAGTAGACACACCTGCCATCCCATTAAACACCATTTTAGAAGCTGCGTTGCTTCCGAATGCAAGTAAAGTAGAAGTAGCATTAAAAGCACTTCTAGAAGAATAAGAAATTAAATTTTTTATAATGAAATTAAAAGAAACTATCGCTGCCGTTGCAACATTTCACGATGCTTTTGGCATAGAAAATAACTATGCTCCAACAGCCAATCTTTCTGAAGCTGATATTGAACTGCGATTCAATTTGATGAAGGAAGAAAATGAAGAGTACTTGGAAGCTGCAAAAAATAATGATATTGTTGAAATAGCAGATGCTCTAGGGGATCAATTGTATATTCTTTGTGGTACCATATTACGACATGGCTTGCAAGATAAAATTATTGAAGTCTTTGAAGAAATTCAACGATCCAACATGAGTAAATTGGATGAAAATGGAAATCCAATTTATCGGGAGGATGGAAAAGTACTCAAGTCTAATTTGTATTTCCGTCCCAATATTAAATCAATTCTAGAGCAATAATTTCAAGTTATTCACTTTACTTGTTTCATTTCTTTTCACGGTTTGAAGTATTACCGCAGTTGGAATAGATAGTTTTGTCTAAATGACAAATTATCCATGCTAGATCTTTCTATTTATTTTCAGGCAATTTCACCCAATCAGTTTTTTGATGAAGAACAATTGGGTTCTGTTATTCAAATTCATCAAGATAGTTTTCCGGAAATGGAAAAGAAGTCTTGCGCTTTATTTTTCGTTCCAGAATATCGAGGAATGCTCGAAGGTATTAATGCAAGTCAAATCAAAAACAATATTTTTCGAGAAAAATTATATCGTTTGTTTAAAGCAAGGGATTGGGATCTTCCTATTTATGACCTAGGCGATTTGCTTCCTGGTAAAGAATTGAAGGATACTTATTTTGCATTGTCTCAGATTGTTGCAGAATTAGTAAAAAACGACATTATTCCAATAGTAATCGGAGGCTCTCAAGACCTTACTACCGCTATGTTTATTGGCTACGAGCAATTAGAACAATTAATTAATAGTTGCTGTATTGATTCTAATTTGGATCTCGGGGAAGCAGGCGAAGTTCCAACTGCTGACGGATTTATAAGCAGTTTGCTTTTGAGAAGACCTTGTTATCTTTTTAATCATTCTAATATTGGTTTGCAAATTCCATTCGCTAAACCAAAAGAAGTAGATTTATTTGAGAAGTTGTTTTTTGATATTTGTCGCTTGGGAGAATTCAACGCCGATTTCACTAAAGCTGAACCCTTACTTAGAAATGCTGACATTATTAGTATAGATTTTCAATCTGTTAAGGCAGCTGATTTAAGTCAGATGAATGCTAATCCTAATGGCTTCAGAGCGGATCAATTATGTCAGCTGGCCAAGTATGCCGGAATAAGTGACAAAGTTACCAGTTTGGGAATTTTCAATTGTTTAGATTTAAATGAGGTTTCAGCTGATTTATTGGCTCAAACTATCTGGTACTTTCTTGATGGTGTGGTTTCTCGAAAAGGAGATTTTCCAAAAGGAGATAAATCAGATTATACCCGTTTCACAGTGTTTTTAGAAGAGGGCAATCACGAAATAATTTTCTACAAGAGCAATAAGTCGGCAAGATGGTGGATGGAAGTTCCATATCCGCCAAGTGAATTCTCTAAATTTGACCGCCATCACATGGTACCCTGCAATAAATCTGAATACGATGATGCTATGAAAAATGAAATGCCTGATTTATGGTGGAAAACATATCAAAAATTAGGATAAAATATTTGAATTAGAATTTTATTTTTATTTAAAATATTTAGAAAAAAAATCAAGCTATAAACCTTTGTTTTGTTGGCTATTTATAACTTGACAATAACATAAAATTAATTTATTTGCGTTCTTTTTTTTTCAAATTGATTTTTTTCTTTATTTTAGCATCCTGTTTTTAGGCTTAATTTGTTAAGTTTATAATAGAAATGCTTGTTAAATAAACCATATGCTATTGAAATTAAGACTACTACCTCTTGCCTTGCTTATTGTTGCAAGTAGTGCATTTGCACAACAAGACAAGTTGCTGACTCATTTCTTCTATGATAAGATGAGTTTAAATCCTGGTGAAACAGGTTTAGATGATGGTATTTGTGCTACCACAATTTATCGCAATCAATGGGATAAAGTAAATGGAGCTCCAAATTCCGCAGTGCTCAATATAGAGGCTAATATGAATCGTTTCTTCCCTGGTGGATTAGGAATTTCTTTCTATCATGATGCCATTGGTTTTTCGAGACAAAACAATTTACTTTTAAATTATTCATATCCAATTCAAATTGGTAATGCTGGTCGTTTAGGCTTGGGTGTTGGAGTAGGAATGATGAATTATGGGATGAATCCTTTGTGGGTTCCACCTCAAACTACCAATGATCCGACACTATTCATAGGTAATCAATCCATAAATTGGAGTAGTACAAGTTTAGATTTGAATTTTGGAGCTTACTTCAAAGGTAAAAATTACTACGCCGGAGTTTCCTCCACACATTTAAGCGAATCGCTATTACAAAGCTCTACCATTGCCGGAACACAATATCAGTCAGCGCGCCATTATTATTTAATGGGTGGATATAAAATGTTGAATATCGCTGGTGGTAATATTGATGCGAATGTTTTGGTTAGAACTGATTTAGTTAAATTTTCAGCTGACATAAATGCTCGTTATTT
>CANJQZ010000055.1 GCA_947476515.1 Flavobacteriales bacterium | reverse complement strand
TCCTGAAAAAACTAGAGATAATTTTCAGCGTTTAATTTTAAAGCCTGCAGCAAATGATAATTACCCATTTTCTAGCGGTGGCGCTCATATTCGTGATGCATTCGTTCATACACTCTCTGATCGAGCCGATTTGAAGTTGGATGAAAGAACATGGAGACCTGCTATTTTATATGTTAATGGTCAATATTGGGGTGTTTATGAAATTCGTGAAAAAGCAGACGACGCTGACTTTACTGATTTCTATTGCAATCAGGATAAATATCATTTGCGCTATTTGAAAACTTGGGGAGGTACTTGGGAAGAATATGGAGCACCAAATGCCTTGCCCGATTGGAATAATTTAAAAAATTATATTGCTGCTAATAATATGGGTAACGCTGCTAATTTTGCGCATGTTGATAGTTTATTAAATTGGAAATCTCTTGCAGATTATTTTATGTTCAATTCTTATGTTGTTACTATGGATTGGCTCAACTGGAATACTGCATGGTGGAGAGGAACTGATACCAGTGGTGATCATACCAAATGGCGTTATACCCTTTGGGATATGGATGCAACTTTTGGACATTATATTAATTATACTGGTATTCCAGATCCTTCTGCAAACGCTGATCCTTGTAATGTGGAGTCTTTACCAAATCCTGGAGGGCAAGGTCACACAAGTATAATTCAAAAGTTAATCAATGAAAATCCGATTGTCCATCAATATTATATTACCCGATATATTGACTTACTCAACACAAAACTTTCCTGTTCCTATGTGATCCCGCTGCTCGATAGTATGATTACTGAGATTACCCCCGAAATGCCCGGACAAATTGCCAAATGGGGTGGAAATATGACGACTTGGCTCAATAATGTCCAAGCCTTAAGGGATTATATTAATCTGCGCTGTACAGCACTGACCCAAGGGCTCATTGATTGTTATACTTTAACAGGACCCTTTCCTGTAACTTTTGATGTGACTCCTGTAAATGCAGGAACCATTAAGGTGAATTCAATTTGGGCACCAACCTATCCTTGGTCAACTACCTATTTTGGTGGTATTCAAACCAATATGGTTGCTAAAGCAAATGTCGGTTATGTATTTAGTCATTGGACTTACACAACTGGTCCATTAGCATTACCAATTGCCCAAGACACCAACAGCATTGCTGTGATGGGACCAGAAAGTATTGTAGCTGTATTTATTCCTGACAACCCAGACATGGATGGTGATGGAGTATTAAATGTAGATGAAGTACTTGCAGGAACAGATCCAAACAATCCAGATACTGATGGAGATGGTGAAAATGACTTAATTGAAATTGGTGCAAATCCTTCTGCTCCATTAGATACAGATGGAGATGGAATTATTGATGCATTGGATTCTTCGATACTTGATACTGACGGCGACGGTGTTTTTGATGAGCAAGATCCTGCCAATTTAGATCCTTGTATTCCAAATCCAAATTCTCCTAATTGTGATTTAGATGGTGACGGATTGACAACAAGTCAAGAAAATGCTAATGGTACAAACCCTTCTAATCCAGATACAGATGGAGATGGCATCAACGATGGAACGGAAGTACTTAATGGAACCGACCCTCTCAATCCATGCGATCCAGATGATACCTTGCCAGGTTGTCAAATTGATACTGATGGCGATGGCTTGACAGATGCTCAAGAAGGTGTTTTAGGGACCAATCCAACCAATCCTGATACCGATGGTGATGGAATTAGTGATGGTGCAGAGGTTACCAATGGATCCAATCCACTTGATAAATGTGATCCAATTACCACTTCTCCAGATTGCTCCATGGGCATTCATATCCCAACCGCCTTCTCTCCAAATGGTGTTGGAAATGAACAAAACAATAATTATTCTATAATTGTTGGTATGGATGTCGCTTCCTTTACCTTTAGCGTTTTTGACCGTTGGGGAAATACAATGTATTCTTCCAGTCAAAAGAATTTCAAGTGGGATGGATCCTATAAAGGCATGACTTGTAATGCTGGTGTGTATGCCTACATAGTAGATGTAGTTTATATCAATGGAAAAAAAGAAACGCTTTCTGGAAATATTACTTTGATTCGATGAGGTTAGTACTTGTAATAACTTCTTTTTTCATTATTCCAGTAGCGCTTCTTGCACAGGATTATCATTTTACACAATATGATAAATCTTTAATGATAACAAATCCAGCAACTGTTGGAAATTTTGAGGGCTTTGAGCGCATAAGTATACAAAATAGGAATCAATGGATCGGTGCAGGGACAAGGTTTATTACAACAATGACTTCTGCAGAATTTACACTTGGAAAATCAAGACATCAAAATAAAGCATTCGGGGGCATTGGATTGTTTTTTATGAATGATGCAGGTGGTGCATCAAAATTTGGTATGACCTGTGGGGGTATTTCTATAAGTGGTAATATTCCTCTTGCTAAAGGACATCGCTTATCTGCCGGACTACAATCTTCCTTTAATAATCGTAATGCTGATTTTTCGAGTCTTTCTTTTTACTCACAATGGAATGGCTCTATCTTTGATCATACTATCGCTGTAGATGAACCCAACCAATTAGCATCTTTTAGTTATATAGATGCTGGAATGGGGGTTAATTATTCTTTTGATAAATCTAGAAAAGGAAGTTCGAGCAAAGAAAAAATAATTAATATCGGCGGATTTATTCAGCATATAAACAAGCCTAAATTGAGGTATAATGCCTTAGCAGTGGATCAACTTTATGCGAAATATGGATTGCATTTGGAGTCTGCCTTTGGTTTTAGTTCCAATATGGGTATAGAGATAAAAGTGGCTCAATTTATTCAAGGGAAACATTACGAAGGATTATATGGAGCATTTTATAAATTGAAATTTAAAGGGTCTTCTCAAATCACTGCCTTAAAACATGAAAAAACATTGAGCACAGGACTTTATTTTAGATCTTCTGGAGCCTTAATTCCTGCCTGCTATGTAGATTTTGGAAACTATCGTTTTGGTGTGTCTTATGATCAAGAACTCGGAAGAATAGCAGCTGCTTATCGAAGTTCATTAGAATTTTCATTCAGCTTTACCACAATGAAAAAGTCTATTTTTAATGGGAAAAAATTATAATCCTTTTTCTTCTAAAAAAGCTTTCCATTGCTTTGCTTGTTTCTCGTTTAGTACTCTTGGCATTTTATTTTGCCCTCCAATTTTACCGGAACTTTGCATAAATTCATACATGGTTCCCTCCGGAAGTAGGGTAGCTATAGGAGCTTTAAGCGTGTATTTCCGAGCAGAGTAGTAATCATCGTTTAATTTAGAAAGAATGCTATCCATCTTCTGAATTAATAAGGCAGCATTTAAGTTGCTTTTTTTAGTTTCGATATACCAATGATGACTTTGTAATTCTATGTTTGCGAAAATAGTGAATTCGGGTTCAATAGGGAATTCCTTTTTATTTAATTTAGTTAATGCAGTATTGATATTGTCTAATGATAAATGTTCCCCACACAAACTTAAAAATTGTTTTATCCTTCCTGTGATAATAATTTCCCGTTCATTAATATTATTAAACCGAACCAAATCACCAATTAAATAACGCCATAATCCAGCGTTGGTAGATATAACAAGGGCATAATCCACTCCTTCCTTTACTTCACTTATTGTTAGCGCTTTGAATTTAGAAATCAACTCTCCATTTTCATCAAAAAAGTCTGAATTGAAAGGAATGAATTCAAAAAATATTTGATTTTCCACTAAAAGTCGCATCCCTTTTTTCGAGGGTGAAATTTGATATGCGAAATAACCTTCACTTGCTAAATAGGTGTCCAAAAGAAAAATAGTTTTACCACTAATCTTTTCCAATCGTTTTTTATAGGGCTCAATAAATACGCCACCATGGACATAAACTTCCAAATTAGGCCACATTTGATGAATATTATCCAATTGATAACGCTCAATGATGCGCTCCATTAGCATGATACACCAACTAGGAATTCCAGCAATGATGCTAATATTCCATAAAGGAGCCTTCTCTACTATGGCATTTATTTTCTCATTCCAATCTTTTAAAGCTGCAATTTTTGGACCTGGTTTCGCTAAAGGTTTGACGATTAGTGATGTGTGCTTTTTTAATATACCACTCAAATCCCCCTCAATATGCCTTTCTATCTTTGTCAATTTTGTTGAACCGCCTACAGCGAGAACGGATGCATTGAAGAAAGCATCTGATAAATCTAATTCATGTAAAATTGATAATTGCCTAACACTAGTTTTCTGAAAAGACCGAATCATTTCCGTGGATACAGGAATTCTCTTGCTTGGAGATCCTGTTGTTCCTGATGACAAAGCGTAATACTTAACTTTTCCCCGCCAAGTACAATCCTTTTGACCAGAGATTGTTTTGTGCAGCCATTTAGAATAAAATTCTTCATAATCTGAGATAGGAACTACGGATTGAAATTGTTCCACTGTATCTCCTTTACCTAAAAATGATGAAAAATCATGAAAAAAACCAAATTCTGTCTGCTTCGCTTTTTCTAACAAACTTCTCAATACCGTCAATTGGTTTTGGTGATCAATATTTTTCCTATTGATACGCTTGTAGCCTATTTCAGTTGATTTTTTTAAAAGTTTTCCTATGATTTTCATGCCTAAAATTATACATTTTATTAACTAAAGAATTCTTTAACAAAAATAAAGAAAGTAATACTACCGAAATTCCTTATCTTTCTAGTAAATTTGTAAAAAAATACAAAATGAAACAAAAAACTTTCATCGTTCCTCACGATTTCACCAATGTTGCTGATGTTGCTTTAGCACACGCAATTGCTACGGCTAAGCTTTCTAATACTGTTATACAGTTGTTACATGTTGTAAACAAAGAAAGTGAAATAAAAGAAGCAAGTAATAAATTGGATACTGTGATTAGTAATTTTGCTAATGAAGGTGTTATTTTGATTCCAAATGTAAGAATAGGAAATATATTTGATGATATTTCTGATTTCGCAGCAGAGCATCAGGCTGAGTTGATTTTCATGGGGACTCATGGAGCAACAGGTTGGCAACATATTGTTGGTAGTCACGCACTTAAAATAGTTACCAATTCTCATGTTCCTTTTATTATTGTTCAAGACAAGGCGGTAAAAGTAACTGGTTATGATACGATTGTAGTTCCAATGGATTTGCATAAAGAAACAAAACAAAAATTATCCATTGTTGCTAATCTTGCAAAATATTTTAATTCAAAGGTGCATGTGGTTACTCCTGCGGAAACAGATTCTTATTTAAAACATCAGGTGGAATCAAACATCATGTTTGCCAATCATTTTTTCAAAGAAAGAGGTATAGAAGTTACTGCCACTGTTCTTCCTGGAAGTGGATTTGACAAAGAAGTTGTAAAGCATGCTGCAAGTGTTGACGCTGACCTAATTGCAATTATGAATTTAAATAGAAGTAGTTTTTTAAATGCTATTACTGCGAATTATGAGCAATATATCATAACCAATGACGCTCTTATTCCTACTCTAATTGTTAATCCAGTTCAAACAAGTTCTATTTATGGTGCTTGGTTTGATTAATCACGCCCTTAAAAACTAATTCAAATGTCAAAATTAACGACGCTTGTAGATTTCATCTATGAAAAGCAGGCGGATTTTCCTTTTGCTACAGGTGAATTATCGCGAATTCTAAGTTCGATTTCTCTTGCTTCAAAAATGGTATCTAGAGATGTCCGTCAAGCCGGTTTAGTAGATCATATATTAGGTGCGCAAGGTGTAGATAATATTCAGGGAGAAGCACAACAGAAATTAGATTTAGTCGCTGACAAAGCGTTTATTAATGCATTTGAACAAGGTGGCGATGTGTGTGGTATAGCTTCTGAGGAAAACGATGATTTTTTAGCTTTTCCATCTGCTCATGCTCAAAATGGGAAGTATGTTGTATTATTTGATCCTTTAGATGGTTCGAGTAATATTGATGTTAATGTTTCTATAGGGACCATATTTTCTATCTATAGAAGAATTTCTCCTGAAAGTACTCCTGCAACTTTAGAGGATATGCTTCAAGCGGGTACTGAACAAATTGCGGCAGGTTATGTCCTTTATGGATCTTCAACCATGTTAGTCTATACCACTGGAAAAGGAGTACATGGATTTACTTTAGATCCTTCAACAGGTGAATTTTGCCTCTCACATCCTGACATGAAAATGCCAGAAAGAGGTAGGTTGTATGCCATGAATGAAGGAAATATCAATACTTGTGAACCTGGGTTAAAGGAATACATCGCTTATTGCCAAAGTAATGATAATGATTATAATGCTCCTTATTCTGGTCGCTATATTGGTTCCCTAGTAGCTGATTTTCACCGTAATTTGATTAAAGGTGGAATTTATATTTATCCTGCAATCCCAGCATCTCCCGAAGGGAGACTGAGACTTTTATATGAATGTAATCCCCTAGCATTTTTGGCAGAACAAGCTGGCGGCCTTGCGACAACCGGTAGAAAAAGAATCTTGGAAATAAAACCGAGTGCGCTGCATCAGCGGATTCCTTATTTTGTCGGATCCAAATTAATGGTTGAAAAGGCAATGAGTTTGCTCCAAAAATAAATTAATTCAACTCGAGAATTGCCTCTTCAATCTCCTTAACAATAGTTTCAACCTCAGTAGCTTTACATTTTCTGGGATTTCCAAAATGAACATAAGTATCGAAGGGCACCAAAAGTCGCTCTCCCTTTGGAAGTACTTTCCCCATACCTTTCATATAAATCGGAATGAAGGAAATGTCAGGGTGCATTTGTAATAATATCCCTATTCCTTTTTTAAATTCTTGCATCTTACCAGGTGTTCCTCTTGACCCTTCAGGGAATAATATAAGGGATTCCCCTCTTGTAATGGCAGCACTCATTAATTCAATAGGATTTGGCGCATCTGTATTTTTACTGCGTCTAATTAAAATAGCATTCGTAAAAAGTTGAGTGATTCCTGCCTTAAATTTAGATGATCCAAAATAATCTCCCGCCGCAATGGGATGAACATGCTGTACTTGTCCAAAAGGTAATGCTGCCATTATAGCTAAGGTGTCTATATGACTGTTGTGATTGGATACAATAATAAACTGCTTTTCTTTTTTAAGGGCTTCTCTATTCAAATATTTTACCCCTACAATAACCTTTATAAAAGATCTGATTCCTATTCCGTAAAGCATCCCTAGAAAAAGCCTTCTCATACTGCATAATATAAGTTATAGACGATATAAAAAAAGGTGGGAGCGCTTAATGATAAAGAATCAATTCGATCTAAAATTCCACCATGTCCAGGAATTAACAATCCTGTATCTTTTATTCCAATATCTCTCTTCACTGCCGAGATGATAATATCGCCTACGAATCCTGCATTTGCAATACAAAAACTAATTATGAGTGCTTCCATTCCTGTAAATGGAGTTAGAAATCTTAAGAAATACCCAAGGATAGTGGTGCTAAGTATTCCTCCAATAAATCCTTCCCAGGTTTTATTTGGGCTAATTTTCGGAAGAATTTTATGTTTCCCAAATATTTTTCCCCATATAAACTGAAAGACATCATTGATTTCAGTTAAAAAAACAACAAAAAGAAGTAAGCCCCTTCCACCTGCATGAAATCCTTCAAGATTAGGAAGAGAGAGTAAATAAGCTAAATGACTCAATGAAAAAACAGTTAACATCAATTGTGTCGGCAATACACTCATTGATCTGCCAATTTCTGTTGTAGCGCCCCGGATGACCAACATAAATGGAATCCAAACAAACATAAAAACAGGAATAAATATCACGAAAATATTAAACCAACCTTTATATGCGATGAAGTACTGAATTGGAATGGCAAGGTAACACCAGATAATCACCCTGCGGTCTTCATCTCTCACATTTTTACTTATGGATGCTAATTCTCTAAGCGCAACAAAGGATAATAAGCCAAATGCAATAAAAGAGAGAGCAGGATGAACTAATGAGGTGAGAATGATGAGTGCCGCCATCGCCCACCATGAATTGGTCCTGGTTTTTAATTCTTTTAAATCTGCTGTAGGTTTTAATAAACCCCAAACATAAAATAGGGTGGAAGCAAATACCAATACGCCAATAATAATTCCAATTATTGCAATGACTTCTATGTTATCGAGATAGATTTTAGAGGTAAAAATGTTCATTCATTAATATTTACTCAATAAAGATAGTGAACTAAATGGTGTAATCTACACTTATTTATCAATCAAATCTGATACGATTTTTGCAGAAAGTATACTCAGTGGAATACCACCTCCCGGATGGACGGAACCTCCGCAAAAATATAAACCCTTTATTTTACTTGTGAAATTTGGGTGTCTTAGAAATGCAGCAAATTTAGAATTGCTTGATGCTCCGTATAATGATCCCCTATGTGATTTAGTTTTTGATTCAATAGTCCGGGGATCCAAGATAGACTCGCATTCAATTAAAGGTTCTAGGTCTATTTTTAAAATAGAATTTATTTTATTGATTATATTTTTTTTGGCCTCTACGATTAAAGCATCCCAATCTTGATTATAATTTGCGGGAGTATTGATCATGACAAACCAATTCTCCGATCCTTCAGGTGCATCAGAGGATTCTTCTTTACTGCTGATGTTGATATAGACCGTTGGATCAGAGGAAATAAGTTGTTGATTGAATAGTATATCAAATTCTCCTTCGTAATCGGAGCTAAAAAGTATATTGTGTAAATCTAATTCTGGAAATTGCTTTCTAATCCCCCAATAGAATATAATGGCAGAACTAGATCTTTCTTGTTGCACTATTTTTTTGGGACTTAAATTATCTTTTAATAAACTGGAGTAGCTGGTGAAAATGTCTGAATTAGAAACCACCAATGAGGCTTCATACCGTCCCTTGCTACTGATGAGCCCCGTTATCGCCTTTTTATTAATGGTTATTTTGGTGACTTCTTCGTTAAATTTGAACTGAACGCCTTTTTTAAGCGCTAGCTCATAAAGACTTAAAGCAATTTCTTTCATTCCTCCCTTGGGTGTAAAGGTCCCCAATTGCATTTCAAGATGAGGAATCATGGACATTATCCCAGGTGTTTTATAGGGCGAAGAGCCATTGTAGGTTGCGAATCTATTGAATAACTGCACCAATTTCTGATCCCTGAAACTTTTCTTATTGGTCGCATTTAAAGATCTGTTGGTGTCTAATTTATAAAAATTTAAAACCGCTTTTAAGGTTGTTGCAGATAGGTAAGTGCTTATTTTATGCAAGGATTTTTCAAGAAAAACACCTGAAGTTAGTTCATATTTTTGCTTGTTTTTCTCTAAGTAATTCTCAATTTCATACTTGCTGACTTGAAAAGTAGAAAGTAAATCATTGATGAATTCTTCTTTGTCAGCTGCAGCGGAAAATTTAGTGCCATCCTCCCAAAAATAATTGCAGATGGTATCTTTGTTTCGATAATTAAAAAAATCTTTAGGGTTTTCGTTAAACAAGGAAAACAATTCATCTATCAAATGCGGCATAGTCAATAGGGAGGGTCCCGTATCAAAACGATAGCCATTGAGTTCAAGGTTAGATATTTTACCTCCGGGATAAGCATTTGTCTCAATAACGGTTACTTCGTACCCCTTACTTTTCAATCTAAGCGCTATTGCTAATCCAGCTATTCCTGCACCAATAACAAGCGCGTTCTTATTTTCATTCGTTTCACCCACAATTGCTTTCATTACTCTGTACTT
>CANJQZ010000054.1 GCA_947476515.1 Flavobacteriales bacterium | reverse complement strand
TACCACGCGCTCATTTGGCCACAATCATCGTTGCCAATCATTCCATCCGGCGTATTGTTGTGAAAGTCTTTTACGACTTGATGTATGTGCTTTTGACCTGTTTTGGGCTCGTTGGAATACGCGTACAAATAACAAATGTGGTGACTCGGTTCGTTTCCGTGTGCGTACTGTCCAATCATCGCTTCTTGTCCAAGGAATTTATTCGGATTTGGCGATTCCGTCGTGAAAAATGCATTCAGCTTATCCGTAAACTGTTTCTTTCCGCCAAGCAAGTCAATCATTCCTTGCACATCGTGTTGCGCGGGAGTCCAAAAATACTGCCAAGCGTTCGCTTCGGTATAGTCACCAGGATTGTTCAGTGGCGAAGTGGCCATCAAGGGATCAAAAGGTGTGCGCCATTGTCCATTCGAATTCTTCCCACGTAAAAAGGTTGTTTCCGGATCAAACAAATTTCGGTAATACGCTGCTCTTTTCTGAAAGTCTTGAACGATGTCCTCACGTCCAAGTTTACGCGCCATTTCGGAGACGCACCAATCATCGTAGCCACTTTCGAGTGTTCTAGAAACGGATTCAATCTCCAAAAGATCGAAGGGATAATAGCCAAACTTCGTGTACATTTCCCAGTTTGAATTGATGTGACTCACTGTACTCGTTTCCACCATTGCTTGAAGCGCTGCATTCGAATCGAATCCTGTAAATCCATTTTGATAGGCGGATAAAATCATGGGAATGGCGTGATTACCTATCATACAATAATTGTCTTGTCCCCAAGCTGTCCAAATAGGTAAGAATCCCTTCGCTTGATGGTGAACGAGCATGGTTTGAACGATTCCATCGATTTTTTCTGGCGCTACAATTTGTAACAAAGGAAAGGCACCGCGGTAAATGTCCCAAATGGAAAGTGTGGAGTAATATGCTTTGTTTGCCGCTGTTTTGACTAGATCATCCACTCCACGGTATTGTCCATCGACATCCGCGATATTCGAAGGTTGCAAAAGCAAATGGTACAGAGAAGTGTAAAATACTTCCTTTTGTTTTTGTGGTGCTTTGATGTCAATTCTCGATAAATAGTTTTCCCATGTTTTGCGGTTTTCGTCGCGTACTTTTTGAAAATCCCAATGCTTAATCTCGGCTTCCATGTTTCGTTTAGCTCCTTCAACATCCACCGTAGACAAAGCAATTTTTACTTGGAGTACCTGAGAATTAATTAAGTTGAAATCCAACAAATACTTGGGCGCTTTTTCGTTCTCTTTTCCGGCTAACAGCGTCGAATTCACAAACGGTTGACTAAACGTGACTGTAAAATAATAGCGGCGATTCACCCAGTTACTGGTGGAACAATAACCGGAAATCGTTGTATTATTCTCGATTTTCACAGAACTTTCGATCACCAATCCTTTTGGATCGTTTTTTTCAAATACGAAACGAAGTCCATGCTGTAAATCCAAGTAAACCTGTGCTTCTTGTTCCGGAAAGCTGTATTGATGAAAAGTGACACGGTCTGAACAGGTGAGTTCGACCTTGACTCCGTCCTTTTTCGTCACCCGGTAATATCCAACGCTTGCGGACTCCGTTGCTTTGTCATAGGCATTTTTTTCGCTTGCTCGTTTTGGATTGATGGGCAACAACAAGACATCCCCCATTTCATTGATGCCGGTTCCACTGAAACGCGTTTGGGAAAATCCCATGAGAAACGTGTCCTTGTATTGATATCCGCTCGTGTGATTCCAGCCGTAATCCTGGTTATCTGGCCCGGGTTGCACCATTCCGAAAGGCATGGATGGACCTGGAAAGGTATGCCCCGTTCCATCCGTCCCAATAAATGGATTGACAAATTTGCTGTATTGCTGCGCGGATAAAATCCACCCAACGCTCACAAAACAACACAAAACCATCCATTTTAACTTCATGCCTTTACATTTTCGTTTAAATAGGTTTTCATTTCAATGTTCAGTTCCCATTGATTCGCCAACGGACTCTGGGTAAAAGGAGCTTGAGGCATGTATGGGAACGGACCGAATTCCGGGGTGATGGTAAAATGTGTATTTCCGTTCTTCGACTGATGTTGAATGATTTCGTTCCACCAAGTGGTATACCGATCCAAGTGCTTTTTCCATTCAGGAGCAAAAGGATGATTCACCTGTGGACTTTGTTCAAATCCAACGCGGGCATGAATGTGTTGGATGTTTGGATAGATCCGGGTCAACAGTTCGTGTTGATCACTTAAATCGCTTTCCGAAACGACGCAAAAATGGGACAAATCTGCGATGAGTTTCAGATTCGGGAATAGGTTCAAATAGTCGAGCAGCGTTCGAAGGTGAAAGGAAAACCTTCCACGGTGGATTTCGTGCCAGATTGGAATTCCTGACTTGCTCGCGATTTCTTCGGTCAAATGTAGGATGTCCACATTGGCATCGAAATCAAAAAAGTCCTTGCCAGTGTGAGAATTAATCGCATTGGGTTGTAGTCCAACGAGGAAATTCAGTCGGTTCGTCAATCGTTCTTTGTAGGCAGCAACCGTTTCCTTCTCGTTTGAAAGTACTTGTTGGGCGATAAAGATAAACGCTGGATGGCTCGTCTGACGGATGCGTTCCAGTTCGGACATAAATTCATCCACAAATTGCTGATCATCTGGAAAGTTAATTTCTACGCCATCGAAGCCGTGGGAAAGCACCTTGTCTAAAAAGGCTTTTGCGGAAAGACCCTCGGATCCCCAATAAGTACACAGGTATTTGATGTCCATACTCAATTTGAATAAATGAGTCCATTTAAAGGCGTTTGAATCACCTCGCCAATTTTCGCACCCGGACACCAGGTATTCCAGTCGTTTTCTTGATTTTTATTGTCCGGTTTTTTCAGGATCATGTCTTTATCCATGTAAATAACCGTCATCACTTTACGCATGTCGTTTGTGACATTTGCTCCAGCGCGGTGGAAAATCCACCCAGAATGGAAACTAATTTCACCGATATCGAATGCTTCAATGACATGATGAAAGTCCGTCACGCGCAATGTTTTCTGAATGATTTCTTCACTTTCATCACCGATTTCCAGTTCTCTACCTTCGACGATGGCATGACTTCCAGCACTAAATTCCAGTGGACCCATTTCAAGCGGAGTTGCTTGCAGTGGAATCCAGGCAGTGACCGTTTTATCGCTTGACAAAGGCCAATAATATTGATCGGCATGCCAAGGTGTGATTCCGCCTCCACCCTCTTTAAACAAGGCTTGATCGTGGTACAAACGCACACCGTCCACCCGCATCAAATCAGCGGCTATTTTGCCCATTCGCTTGCTAAATACCAATTCTTTGACCAGTTCATTTTCACGCCATAAATTGAACAATTGCAAAAATGCTTTTCCGTAGGTGCTTCGCTCTTCGAGTGCTGTTTGCTCGTGATTCATTTGATTAACTTGCGCGGAAATCACCTCGTTAAAAAAGTCAATCGTTTCCGCATCGAAAACCTCTTTCAGTTTGATGAATTGATTTTTTTCATAAAACGTAAGTTGATCTTGAGTCAAGGCATATGGTGCTTCGAGTTTTTTACGAATCGATTCGGGTAAGGTATTCATGGTGTTCAATGTTAACAATAGCAAAGTCAAAAATAGGCAATCAGGACAAAAGCCTTTAATCGTAAATTCGATATTTCTGATACTATATTGAATATTTAGTACATTTATCACTTGTTTTTAGTTCATCAGATGCTATGAAAGCCATTTTAGAAGACATTCCTTCCAAAAAAGGAAGCGCCAGTTTTTATTCAACGCGGATAACCGTTCCAAGTTTTGAGTTCAAGTGGCATTATCATCCGGAGTACGAGTTGACTTACATCCTTAGCGGAAATGGCTACCGCATTGTCGGCAATTCACATGAACAATTTTCTACGGGCGACCTCGTCCTGTTGGGAAGTAATCTCCCACACACGTGGTGGGGAAAAAATGAGGATGGAAGTCCATCGGAAGCGATTGTCATTCAATTTTCCAGCGAATTCATCGAACCCTTTTTAAGGTTGAGTGAAAGTCAGTCCATCAAGCAACTGCTAGCGAAATCAGCAAAAGGCATTCGTTTCGATTCGGATGCTTTGTTTGTTGAAAAACTTCGCTCACTTGTCGAAACGAAAGAACTGGAAAGCGTCCTGTTGCTTTTATCCCTATTGCAAGACCTCACAGAAAAACCAGCGACAAACTTGTGTTTGGATTCCTATCACAACGTCATCTCCAAAAAGTTCGAAACGCGCATCAACAAAGTTTGCACGTACATCCAAAACCATTATTCGGAGTCCATTTCACTGAAACAAGTGTCCGAGCTTGTCTTTATGACCGAAAGCAATTTCTGCAAGTTCTTCAAGAAAGCCACGAGCACCACCTTCTCGGATTACCTAAACGATTTGCGCATCAACGAAGCCTGTCACCTTTTGCTCTCTTCCGAAGACACTGTCAGCAAAATTGCACACGATTGTGGCTTTGAGTCCTTGAGTTATTTTAACCGCGTGTTTTTAAGAAAAAAACAGTTTACACCGTCGGGATTTAGGAAGGGGTAGCTGTTGAAATAATGATATATGCTTCTACTCTTTGTTGAGAAGAAATTTAATATTAGTGATTCAAATAAAATAGAACTCATTAATTTTTTATGTAAGTACTTTATAAGAAGGAATGTAACGGATTCCCCTCCAACCAGGGATTTGACTAATTATTTTATGGATATTATTGTTGAGGTAAATAAACTTGAACAGTATGACTACGATAAAATTAGATCCATAATTTTGGAAAAGGGAAAACCAGCAAACGATATTCTTTTTGAAGATAAACTAAAAGGTGATTTGTATGAAGAAAATGTCGGTGCAACAAGATATATTTTATCAAGTATAGAGTTAACTGAAAGCCAGACCAAAGAACGATACACCAATTTCTATGCAAGAAACAAGAATATTTTTGTTTGGACTGTTGAACATATTTTACCTCAAGGAGAGAATATACCGATTGAATGGGGGTGGACTTTATGCTTGGATTGAGCCCATCAATTGGAAAACGAGCGTGCTCGTAATCCCCAAACTCTAATTTATTTTGCAGCGATAGAAACTTGTTTCTATAAGCTAAGAAAATAAAAAAGTACGAGCCTTGTGAAACAAGGGGGACTTTATGCTTGGATTGAGCCAAAGACAAGGGTTCATGTAATACTCCCAGAGGGATCACAAAAAGAGCGTGAGAACAACCCTGACGATAAATGTCAGGGTTTTATTTAATATTTTTTAGCGATTGGAACTTGTTTCTAAAAGCGAGAGCGATGATTTCTTACGCTATTTTTACTTCATACTCATTCTCTTCGGTGCTCCTTCGTGGTCTCTTTGCAGTTCGAATCCTTCTAAGACTAAAAATCAAACTTTACAGATCCAGATTTCAACATAATAATTATAGTTGCCAGATGAAAAGTGGCAATCACTAAATTTGAAATAACGATGGGATTTTTAATTGACTTAACTGTAAATGGACTCAGTACTTTGTAGAGAATTTGTATGGATAACAACGCGAAAGCAAGTTTCACATCCATAAAAAACAATAAAAAAACAGAAGATACCAAAATACTTATATAAATAGCAAGTAAAATTCCCCGTGCTGGCGTAAATATTCCAGCGGCATCTTGAATTTTTTTGACATTGAAAAGCAAAGTCAAACAGACAGGAATTAGAACAAGGATATTTAATATAAGAGAGCAAGTAATCATATTATGTATATTAGAATTAGAAAATTCAATATACAACTGACAATTTAACTGACAAAATGTTCAAAATAGATTCAAGCAATATTAAAAATTAGGATAACGCTAATTTTAATTGCGAAGTTTTATGCAAAACAGAGATAAATAATAAAAAATCAAACCCCCTCAACCAATTCACCATACAAATCATAATGGTCAGCACTTGTGATTTCAACATACGCAAAATCTCCAAGGCGAATGAAATTATCCGCAGACTTCTTCACCAATACTTCATTGTCTACATCAGGTGAATCAAACTCGGTACGACCAATAAAATAGTCCCCTTCTACTCGATCAAAAAGAACTTTGAAAGTTTTTCCTATTTTTAGTTGATTCAAATCATAGCTAATACCCGCCTGTAAATCCATAATGGCATCAGCGCGTTCTTTTTTTACCTCAGCCGGAACATCATCCTCAAAGGCATAAGCAGCAGTGTTTTCTTCGTGTGAATAGGTAAAGATGCCCAAACGATCGAATTTACTTCTCAGCACCCAATCATACATTTCTTGAAAATCAGCTTCTGTTTCTCCTGGATAACCGGCAATTAGAGTAGTTCTTAATGCGATACCCGGAACTTTTTCACGAATGTCAGCAATCAATTGCTCGGTTTTTTCTCTTGTGGTGCCACGCTTCATTGCCTGTAACATGCGGGTGGAACCGTGCTGTAAAGGCATGTCCAAATAATTGCAAATGTTTTTCTTTTCGCGCATTACATCCAATACTTCCATTGGAAAACCACTTGGGAAAGCATAATGTAAACGAATCCATTCTATTCCTTCCACATCAGACAACTGAAGTAATAAATCTGCTAAAGCTCTCTTTTTGTAGATATCTAATCCATAATAAGTTAAATCTTGAGCAATTAACATCAATTCTTTAACCCCTTTTGCTGCTAATGATTTTGCTTGTGTAATTAAATCCTCAATTGGCGTAGAAAGATGTTTTCCACGCATGATCGGAATGGCACAAAATGTACAAGGTCGATCACAACCCTCAGCAATTTTAAAGTAAGCATAATGAGAAGGTGTCGTTAACAACCTTTCCCCTACTAACTCATGCTTGTAATCTGCTTTTAAAGTTTTTAGTAATCTTGGTAAATCGCGTGTTCCAAAAAAAGCATCAACCTCTGGAATTTCTTTTTCAAGATCATCTTTATAGCGTTCAGATAGACAACCTGTAACATATACTTTGTCAACCAAACCATCCTTTTTTGCTTCTGCATATCGAATAATGGTATCGATTGATTCTTGCTTTGCATTATCAATAAATCCACAAGTATTTATAATCACAATAGAGGCATCATCTTCCATTGATTCATGCTCTACATCAAATTGATTTGCTTTTAATTGCGCCATCAGCACCTCTGAATCGTAAATATTCTTAGAACACCCGAGTGTAATTACATTTACTTTATTCTTCTTTAATGTTTTTGTTTTCATACTTTACTTGAGCCGCAAAGGTAAGGCAAGAAAATGAAAAGATATATTCTTTCTCCTTAAATACTTTGAAAGCTATTATTCAAAACGATAAGGTAAATTATAAATAAAATAAACTCAAGTGATTTCTATGTTATGTGTACCTTTATACTTTGGTACTAAATTTGCAATTCTTCCAAAAATAATTGTATGAAAAATATTACTATCCTCTTTTTTGTTTTGATGCTATTTGCTTGCAAAAACCATAGGGAAATGCAGAAAAATACTTCAGAAATAACAACTGAAAACAACATGAAAATAATGGGAACGCTTTCAAAGGACACCACGATTTCGGCTCCATTTGAAATTCAAGAAGCCTCTATTTCAGGCAATAAACTATTATTGAAAATTAGTTATGCTGGAGGATGTCAAGAACATTCTTTTCAACTTGTGGGCGCTACCCAAATATCTAAATCTTTGCCGCCCATTCGCTCTATTCGTTTAATTCATGATAACAAGCAAGATGCTTGTAAAGCTAAAATTATCAAAGACATTGAGGTTGACATCTCAGATTTGTGTTATAAAAATGAAACCAACAGTTCGATTTATCTTCAATTACAAGGTTGGAAAGAAAATCTACTTTACACCAAGCCCTAAAAATGGAAATTAGAATTGATAAACTTCTCGTTGATAAACAACTTGCTATTAACAGAATGGATGCAGAAAGAATCATAAAAACTTATGGCGTTCTGGTGAATGGTAAATTAATCAACAAAACCGGGAAAAAATTTACTGAAGATGCGGAGATAAAGCTTATCATCAATGACGAAAGATGGAAATCCATTGATGCTCAAAAAATTTCTACGGCAATAGATCAATGGGAAATAGACATCAAAAAAAGCGCTTGGATTGATTATAGTAATGAAACTTGTGCAGCAAGTGAAGTCTTATTGGCCAATGGAGCGACCCATACCATCTGTATTCCTCAACATTCTGGTATTATTAAAGAGATCTTTAAAGAGGACGAACGCATCACCATCCTCGATAAAAAAGCTTTGCGGTTTCTGTCCTCAAAAACTATAACTGAAAGTTATTCTGGACTTTTTATTGATTCAACCAATGAGGCATTAAAAGATGTGCTTCCTTTTATATGTCCATTTTTAGCAGATAATGGAATGGCAATTATTGTCATAAAGCCTCAAATTGAAGCCGATAAGTCCAAGGTTAATAAATTTGGATTACTCACAGACACCAAATTATATCCAGAAATATTGGAAAGAGCTAAAGAATGTGCTGCTTTAAGCCAACTCGTATATCAAGATCATATTTTATCGCCCATCTTGGGTGAAAATGGAAATAAGGAATTTATTGGGTTTTTTAGAAAACTAAAATCATAATTGACTGGTATTAATTATGCCGCAAGAATAATTTTTAACCCCAATCGGGGTTGAATATCATTAGAGTTGGATGAAATCCAGCGAAAAAACATAATAATAGTTCCCTTTTTGGCGTGTATTTTTTTTGAAAATCATGACAAAAAGATGTTGTGTAAAAATCGTAATCAGTCAATAACATCAACCTATTACATCATCAAAGCGTAGCTTTAAATTTTATTTTCAAAAAATAAATTTGAATTCCCAAGACAATAATACTACTTTTGCATTCCTTTTTAAAGGTACCAAAAATGACAATTGACCAATTATTTCGAGCATTCACAGACGCTGACTTCCAATACAAGCGCTTTATGAAGATTAAGATCTTTGAATCGGACACTTTAAGTCGATTTGATACGCTTTCAGAACAAATAAGAGTGCAAGTCAGTCAAATGGATTTAAGTCCAACCATTACCACAGCAATGAAAGAATTAGGGAGAATTGAAATCGATTTCACTCCTGAATTTAAATTTGGAAGGAAATTTTTAAATGTCATGTGTTTAGGATTCTATAAGAAACGATTTATTGCTAATAAAAGATTAGCTTATTTCTATCTTTCAATACAGCAAAGACATCACTTATTTCAAATAATTGAAGCGCACCTCAAAGAAGAATAAAATTTATTCTTAGTATTTAACAATACTACTTGTTTGAGTTTCCCCTTTAGAATTTTTTATACCTAATAAATAAATCCCTGTTTTCCATTGCTCGGAGTTGATTTGAATTTCCTTACCATTAAAAGCATTTGAAAGCACTGTTCTACCCTGAAGGTCACTTACTGTCAATTCATACGCGTCTTCTTGAGTCACTCTTAGAGTAAATGATTCTTGAAAAGGAACTGGGTAAATAGAAAGGTCATTGGAAGATCCCTCAATAATTCCAGCAAAACAATTATTAGTTGCATTAAAAGTAGGCGCTGCAAAAGCAAAGACTCCAGCATCAGGACAACGCGCGTATGAAATATCGGCAGACTGAAGACTGAAAGAAACTTGATCATACAAATTCACACCATTACTAAAAAACAAAGACTCTCCATTAGAGCTTAATTTAAAATTTGTATGCAAGCCAATTTGTGATGGATCATTATCTGCCCATACGATTAAATAGCTATTAGGTAAAATCACCGAATTTACAGGAATGGCCCATTTAGTATACAATGCAATATCATCTGAAAGATAAAGTCCAGTTAAATCTATAGCATGAGAAGTAGTATTATACAACTCAATCCAGTCGTCATTTTCACCATAATTATC
>CANJQZ010000053.1 GCA_947476515.1 Flavobacteriales bacterium | reverse complement strand
TAATTGAATGGTAGAAAAATGTATATTTGATCTATGGAAATAATTGATTTTATTAAGGTAATTGAAGATGAATTTGAGGATTTAACTCCAGGAACTTTATCTCCCAACAGTGTTTTTCGAGATATGGATGGATGGAGTAGTATGCATGCGCTTATCTTCGTCGCATTAATTGATACAACTTATGATGTTCTATTGACCGGAGATGAATTAAAGTCGTGTATTACCATAAAGAATTTGTTCGATATTACAAATTTAAAATTAACCGGTGGCGGAATTAACGCTTAAGCATGCTGCTGTAAAAGCAATTTATACGGTCGTTCCCAAAACGATTTATAAAACTATTGATTATCTTTTTTTTTCGGATGAGGAAGCAAAGATGTTTTCAAAAACTACTGGGATTATAGAAAGAAGGGTTGCAAATGCTGATGTTACGGCATCTGATCTATGTTACCAAGCCGCTAATGCTCTTTTGGAGGAATTAAATTGCCGCAACGACATTGATTTATTGGTTTTTGTTACGCAATCACCCGACTATTTCCTTCCCGCTAGTGCAGCAATTCTTCAAGATAAATTAGGATTGCCAACAACTTGTATGGCTTTTGATGTAAATTTAGGTTGCTCTGGCTATGTTCATGGCTTGTTGCTTGCCAACCGCTACCTGCAAAATGGTGGATTGAAAAAGGTCTTACTTTTAGCAGGTGATAAATCCACTATTTCCACTCACGAAAAAGATAAAACTACTTTTCCTCTTTTTGGAGATGCAGGTTCTGCTTCGTTAATTGAATTTGAACCTAACGCGCAAGACTGGTTTTTAGATGCTGGAACGGATGGAAGTGGCGCGGATGCCATAATTATTCCTGGTGGACATTCAAGAAATCCATACGGAACTATTGATACTTCAGATTTCACAAGCGCTCCAGGAGTTACTCGATCACTTAAACATTTGCATCTTGATGGGATGCAAGTCTTTAATTTTGCTCTTAAAAATGTCCCTAATTCCTTGAGGAATGTTCTCAATAAAGCGGATTTATCTATAGATGAAGTTGATTATTGTATTTTACATCAGGCGAATCAATTGATTACAGACAGCATTAGAAAGAAATTAAAGTCTAGTTCTGAAAAATTTCCTGCGTCGATTCAACTATTCGGAAATACGAGCTCTGCTTCGATTCCATTGACCATCTGTAGTGAATTAAAGGAACAAATTACATCGCAAAAACTAAAACTCTTATTGTCTGGATTCGGTGTTGGGTTTTCTTGGGCAACGATACTACTGAATACAGAAGGAGTTCAAACAAAATTATTGGAATATGAATGATTTAAAGGGTAAACAGTTTTTTATAACTGGCGCTACAGGTGGTATTGGTATGGTTGTAGTAGAAGAATGCTTAAAAAGAGGTGCGAAGGTTTTTGCTACCGGTAGAAATGAATCAGTGCTTGAAGCCGAAATTTTAGCTCATCCTGAATTAAATTTCATGCCAGCGGATCTAACAAATCCTAATGACTTGTCTAGTTTAATAAAGCTTTTACCTCCATTAGATGGCGTTTTATATGGCGCTGGAATTATTGATCCTTTTCCAATTAAGTTTATTCATCAAAAACATATTGATACCATCTTTTCAATAAATTTTGATAGCATCTGCCTATTGACATCTCTTCTTGCTCAAAATAAGCTTCTGAAGGATAAATCTTCTTTGGTTTTTTTATCCTCTGTTTCTGCGGAGTTTCCTTATAAAGGAGGTGCGCTCTATGCTGCATCCAAAGCTGCTGTGGAAGCCTATGCAAAAGGAATTGCCTTAGAATTTTCGCCTAAAGGAATCCGTGCCAATTCAATTCGGGCTGCTTTGGTTGAAACTGCTATGTTCGAAAAAACTAAAAATGCCCTCACCACAGAAGAAATAGCGGAAGTCGTATCTGCATATCCTCTCGGTATAGGTACACCGCTAGATATTGCTAATGCTGTTCTGTTCTTGTGGAGTGATCTTTCTAGTTGGATGACGGGTTCGGTTTTGAATCTGGATGGAGGTCTGCTTTTGAATAGTAAGAAATAAGAGGAATTTTTTGTACTTTCGACTTCATTAGATCTTATGAATTATAGTATTGTCATACCAACTTTTAATAATGCCAAGCAATTAGAAGCGCTTGTTTTGTCTCTTGAAGATTCAATGAACGGCTTTTCTTTTGAGTTAATAATTATTGATGATGGTTGTTCGGATAGTACTTGGGAAGTTTTGATGGAGTTAAAAAAAAGATTTAATTTTCTTAAAATTATTCGTTTAGCTAAGAATTTTGGTCAGCACGCAGCCACAATTTGTGGTTTTTCTCATGCTCAAGGAGATTTTGTCATTACGATGGATGATGATTTTGAAATTCAATCTAAGGAAATACATACTTTAATCCAAGCGCAAGCCAATAGTAAGGCCCTTCTAACTTATGGAGTTTTTAAAGCACAAGAAAATTGGCAAGTTGCTTTATTGAAAGCAATATATCGCGGTTTATCCAAATTAAATGGAAAAAACAGGGGTATGGGAAGTAGTTTTAGATTGATAGATGGCAACTTGGTGCGAAAGATGGTTTCTCAACAGCATAACTTTGCTTTCGTAGATGAATTATTGCTCTGGTATACAGATAGTGTATCGTTTGCTCCTGTTCTCTATTCAGGTAAAAGTACTACAAAAAGTAGGTACAAATTACCTGTTTTAGTAAAAACAACACTTCGTTTAATGTTATTTGCCTCAGATCTCCCGCTAAAATTTGTTAGTTTTCTTGGATTGAGTTTGTCTACCATTAATTTTTTATATGCCTGCTTTATATTATATAAAAGAATTGTCCATAAAATTGAAGTAGAAGGTTATACTTCTTTGATTCTAAGTATCCTATTTTCAAGCGGTGTCCTTATCTTTTCTCTAGGGATCTTAGCGCAATACTTGCGTCAAATGTTGCTTAAAATGAATCAAAAGCCTTTGTATTACGAGTCGGAAAAAATATGTTGATTCTGAGTCAATATGATATTGAGTTGCAGCGCTTGACAAGAACTGATATTGAATTGGTGCGCTCATGGAGAAATCAAGATCGGATTAGAAATCAAATGTTTTATACAGATCTAATTACCGAACAGGAGCAAGAACTTTGGTTTGATTCCGTAAATAATGCGCTTAATTATTATTTTCTAATTGTATTTAAATCCAAAAAAATCGGATTGATTCACGCTAAGAATATTGATTTGGAAGTAGGCTATGGGGAGGGTGGAATTTTTATTGGGGAGCTTGCAGATGAAAATTCATGGGCAGCAACGATGGCATCGATTTGCTTGTTGAGTTTTGTATTTGAAAAATTAAGTTTAAAATCGTCCCTAATTAAAGTCAAATCGAAAAACTTGAATGCAATTAAATACAACGAGTTATTGGGTTACAAGGAAGTAAGCGCGCTTAACAATTGTACAGTGATGTATTTGGATAAAAAGAGTTTTAATCGTGCTACTTCAAAGTTAAAAAGTACGCTTGCAAAAATTGCGGACACGGATGGGAAAATGACATTATGTGGAACTCCTTCCGATTTAAATCTCCCCGAGATTAATAAATTACTTAGATAGAAAAGTTATTTACGGGTAATACCCCTTGCTTGAATCCTTCTTGCCAAGTGGTTTTATCGGCAAATTGTAATAGAAAAGGATCTTCAATATGGTCTATTTTATATTTCGAAATTTCATGAGCTGAGTATTTCCAAAGTGGATTGGGAATATCAAACATGAGTACAACTCTATGCGCATCGCTGTTATTCCAAGCCTCGTGCTCATGACTGTCATCAAAAATAAGCAACTCACCTTCTTTCCAAGTCCTGATTTCATCTCCAACTCTAATTTGACATTTGTCACCCTTTGGAACAATAAGCGGAAGATGACATCTCAAGATTAATTTAGAATAGCCACAATGGGCTTTAATATGCGTTTTTGGTTTTATCATAGAGAAATCGCAAGAAATAAGTTCTGGTATTTGCTTAATTAAGTCACTCGTATGTTTGCATTTCTCCCTGTTGAGGATATTGTCCATGTTGAAAAACTGAAAGGTAAAGACCTCCCATGCCGCAGGAGTTTTGGAGTTTACATAATCTGGAAAAGTGCTCAACCATTGTCCAGAATCTTTTGTTTTTAATAGTTCTGTCACTTCTTTTTGTATAATTTCCCAGTGATCCTCTAGGAATAGAAGATCTCCAAAATCTTTGGTGTCATAAAAATAGCTTGGATTTTTTTCTGTTAGCATCCTTTTGTTATATTCTTAACGAAGTTAAATAATCTTCTTAATTGGATAGGAGTGAAGGTGCTTTTTATTTATCTTTGTTTGGTGAAAAAACACATCAATATTTGTCTTTTTGTGATCCTTTTGTTTGCATTTGATAATGTCAGAGCGAATCCAATTAAAAAAGCATTTCTAGCGCTGGAACAAAAAAATTATGGATTGGCTTTAAGTCAATTTCAAAAATTAAAAAAAAAATCACCTTCTTTAGCTTATTATGGGCTTACTCAGTTGTATCAATCTCCTGCTTTTTACAATTTAGATTCCTGTTTAAAATATGCAATTGAAGCTGAAGCAAACCTAAAACTTGTAAGTGCTAAGAATTATCTTGATTGGAAAAAATATAGTTTTGATAGTACTTCTATTGTTCAAAAAAAATTTTTAATTAGTAGCTCCTATTTTGAATTGCTTAAAAAAGATACTTCGATTATCAATTTCAATAATTTTATCATCCAACAGCCCTGGGCAAAAGAAATCCCTATTGCAGTAGATATAAGGGATTCATTAGTCTATATTAGAGTGCTTAATTTATCTAACATTCAAGCTTTACAATCTTTCATGGATGCCTATCCGGACAGTAAGATGGTCAAAAAGGCTTTAGCTGTTTTTTATGAATTGCAATATACTCAATCCACATTAAAAGGTACAATTGAAAGTTATGCAAGTTTTATCAAAGAAGCACCGGACAATCCACTTAAAGGTGATGCTGAAGATCATTTATATGCGTTAGCGACACAAAATAATATGTTAAAGGAATTAGATGATTTCGTCCATCAATATCCGAACAATAGAAATAATCTTGAGGCATGGAAACGCTTGTATCAATTATTTATGAAAGATTATTCCAGTATGCGTTTGGAGCAATTCCGGGCTGAATATAACGATTACCCTTTTATGAAACAGTTAGAAGATGATTTAGCTTTATTCAATGAAAATTTATATCCATTTAAAGAAAAAGATTTTTTTGGATTTATGAATATTAAAGGAGAAACAATAATCCCGGCAAATTATTATGAAGTGTCAGATTTTTCGGAAGGACTTGCAGTTGTTTCTGATGGATTGAAAATGGGTCTAATTGACAAAAAGAATAATATCGTTATTCCATTTGTTTACGATGAAATTTCAGATTTCTTAAAAGGCAGGGCAATAGTGACTCAAAATAATTTAAATGGAATTATTGATCGTACAGGAGATTTTATTTTTCCTCTTGAATTTAATGACATTGGTTACTTTAAAAATGATTTATATTATACAGAAAAGGAAGGTTTTATTAATATTTACGATTTCAACTTTCATCAAATAAATTGCCCTTTAATAGAGCAAATAACCCCTTTTGTTTCTGGTAAATTTAAAGTAATTATGGAAGGGAAAGTTAGTTTTCTAAATGATGATTTAACGATTTCATTACCTCTAGAGTTTGATGATGTTTTGCCATTTTCGGATTCTGTTTATCGTTATCAATTGGAAGGTAAATTCGGTTTGGTTCAAATGGATAACAAATGGAAAACTCCAAATATTTATGATGAAATTTATCCTTTGAATGAAGGATTTGCAATGGTTAGGGTGAAGGATAAATTAGGGTATATAAATTTGGAGGGAAAATTAATTTTACCTTGTAATTTTAGCTCTTTTGAAAATTGTGCACGGGTGAGTCAATTTCATAATGGTCAGGTTATTGTTCATTTAATAGATAAATTTTTAATCATAGATCCAACTGGAAAAACACTCTTAAAATTGCCTTATGAATTGATTGGAGAGCCAGGGGAGTGGATTCCAATAATGAAAAATTATAAATGGGGATTTGTGAATTGGAAGGGAAAGGAAATGACAAGCTTTGATTATGACTTTATTGAGAAATTAGACAATGAATATTTCTTAATGGAAAAATCTGGGCACATTGGATTGGCGCGCATTCAAAATAATAATCTTGTCTTTATTATTCCTTTGGAATTTCTGTCAATATCAAAACTAGATGCTGAACTTCTTTTATTGAAAAATATCGATGGCTATGGTCTTTCAAATTATTTTGGCGAGATTGTTGTTCCTGCTAATTTTCTTCAAATTCAAAGGTATAGTGATGGTATATTGAAATTGTTTACTCCAACTGAACTTGTTTATTATTTTTCGCGTAATAGTATTATTTTAAAACATAAATGAAAATCGCTCTTCGAAAATCTGATCGTTTGTTTTTAGCTTTAATAGCCGTCGCTCTTGGTTATCTTGTGATTTTTATGCTACTGCAAATGTCTGCTCTTGAAGAACAAGAAAATATTGTTCCTTTTAATGATGCTAATGCTGAGGTTCAATTAAAAGATGAATTGGAATTATCAAAGGAAAACATTGAAATTCTTGATAATAGTAGCAATCAGAATCTAAGTAATACTGCAAGGGATTTAAACGATAATCGTAATAAATCTATGGATGATTGGTCGGAGAATAGACCAAGCTCTAATCAAAATAGTGACCCTGTGCAAGCAGCTAAGGATTTTGAGAAGCAATTGTTTGCTGAAGCAGGTGGTGCGAAAGAAAGGGAACGGATAATTCAGGATATGAATGAAAGAAAGGATAAAAAGACTAAGCCCATTTCTACCAATCCAAAGACTACCTCCAATTCTAGCGGGTCTAATAATCAATTTGCAGGAAATGTAATGGTTGACTTTAAGGTTGATAATAGGACTGCCTTTGAAAATAATAATTGGTATATCCGTAATCCAGGTTATAAATGTGGCGTTGGCTCTTCCGGTTTGGTTATGATTCGTATAAAAGTGAATCCTTCTGGTCAAGTAATTGATGCCTATCTTGATGAAGCAAGTAGCAATGGATTGAACGCTTGTATGATCGATGAAGCCTTGACATATGCAAGAAAATCAAAATTTAATTTCTCTCAAAAAGCCCCTGCAAGTCAGTCTGGGTATATTAGATATAGATTTGTTTCACAATAATTGATTAAAAAGTAATCTTTTATTTGATTATTTTTTAACTTTGTTTAAAATTGAAACAATGTTTATAGGTGATAATTTAAAAATGTTGCGCAAACGCGCGGGGAAATCTCAAGAAGATATCGCAAATGAATTAGGATTTAATCGCTCGACATATAGTGGTTATGAAAATGGAGTTGCGCAACCCAATATAGAAAATCTCATTATTTTCAGTCAGTTTTATGCTCTTACCATTGATCAATTACTGAAATTAAATCTAGTTGATTTCTCGGAAAGTGATTGGTTGAGTTTAGAGCAGTCCTGGCAAGAAAAAGCGAGCGGTTCTAATTTACGCATCCTGACTTCTCAAGTAGATGAGCATAATGAGGAACTTGTTGAAATTGTTACCTTAAAAGCCAGTGCTGGATATGTGCATGGATATGCAGATCCCGAATACATCAACGAACTAGCGACATTAAGTATTCCTTTTTTGTCGAAGAATAAAAAACACCGAACTTTTCCAATTATGGGAGATTCAATGCCGCCAGTAGTCGATGGTTCTTATGTTATTGCTTCTTTTGTTCAAGATTGGACTACCATAAAATCAGGATTGCCCTATATAGTGATTACTAAAGAAGAAGGGATTGTCTTTAAAATGCTTCACAATCATTTAAAAGAAAGTCGTAGTTTTTTACTGGAATCTACCAATACTTTTTACAAACCTTATGAGTTAAAAATGGATGAAATATTGGAGATTTGGTCTTTTGTAAGTTATATTTCTACCGCACTTCCTGCAGTTCGAATAGATGAAAATGAAATGGGAGAATCTATTAGATCTATCCAGAAAGATATGCACCTGCTTTTAAATAGATTTAAAGCCTAGTGATTTCTGCCTAATTCGCTTATAATTTCAAGGTAATTCACTATCTTTGCCAACAAAATTTATTGAATGATTCAAGTTTCTCTACCCGATGGTTCTGTTCGTGAATATCCGCAAGGGTCTTCAGCAATGGATGTGGCTTTAAGTATTTCTGAAGGATTAGCACGAAATGTTTTGGCGGCTAAGGTGAATGGAGAAGTTAAAGATGCAGTGCTTTCTTTGCCCAATCCATGTGAATTACAATTATTGACATGGAATGATGCTGAAGGAAAATCTACCATGTGGCATTCATCAGCACATCTTATGGCTGAAGCATTGGAGTTCTACTTTCCAGGGATAAAATTGGCTATTGGTCCGCCCATAACGAATGGATTTTATTATGACATCGATCTAGGGGAGTATACTATTTCTGAAAAAGATTTAGAAAAAGTTGAGCAAAAAATGAAGGAATTGGCGAAGGCTAAAAATCCATTCATTCGTAAAGAAATTTCAAAATCAGATGCGATTGCCTATTTCACCGAAAAAGAAGATCCTTATAAATTAGAATTACTTTCAAATTTGGAAGATGGAACTATTACTTTTTATACTCAAGGTAATTTCACGGATTTATGTCGTGGACCACACCTTCCAGATACGGGCCCAATAAAAGCAATTAAATTATTGTCAATCGCTGGTGCTTATTGGAGAGGTGATGAAAAGAATAAGCAATTAACGCGTATTTATGGGATTACTTTCCCAAAACAATCTGAATTACTAGAACATTTAGAAAGATTAGAAGAAGCAAAACGCCGAGATCATAGAAGATTGGGTAAGGAAATGGAATTGTTTACTTTTTCTCAGAAGGTAGGACAAGGTTTGCCTATGTGGTTACCGAAAGGTGCTGCCTTAAGAGAGCGATTGGAAAATTTTCTAAAAAAAGCTCAAAAGAAGGCAGGGTACCAGCAAGTGATTACTCCCCATATTGGAAACAAAGAATTGTATGTTTGTTCTGGTCATTATGAAAAATATGGTGCTGATTCATTTCAACCTATCAAAACTCCAGATCCAAATGAAGAGTTTTATCTGAAACCAATGAATTGCCCACACCACTGTGAGATATTTAAATCAAAACAAAGATCTTACAAGGAATTGCCAGCTCGTTTTGCTGAATTTGGAACGGTATATCGCTATGAACAATCGGGTGAATTACATGGCTTGACAAGAGTTAGAGGTTTTACTCAGGATGATGCGCATATTTTTTGTACCGCTGAACAAGTTAAAAACGAGTTCAAAAATGTAATTGATATAGTGCTATATGTTCTTAAAACGCTAGATTTCCATAATTTTAAAGCTCAAATTTCTTTAAGAGACAAAGAAAAAAGTACCAAATATATCGGTACTGATGAAAATTGGTTGCGTGCTGAAACTGCTATTATTGAGGCAGCTGCTGAAAAAAACCTTCCTACTGTCGTTGCCTATGGTGAAGCAGCTTTTTATGGACCAAAATTAGATTTTATGGTTCAAGATGCTTTAGGAAGAGAATGGCAATTAGGAACCATTCAAGTAGATTATAATTTACCGGAAAGATTCGAATTAGAATATATTGGAGCTGACAATCAAAAACACAGACCGGTGATGATTCATAGGGCACCTTTTGGTTCTATGGAACGATTTGTAGCTGTTTTGTTAGAACATTGCGCTGGAGATTTTCCTTTATGGCTGACTGGAGACCAATTTATTATCCTTCCCGTTTCAGAGAAATTCAATGGATACGCAGAAAAAGTTTCAGAATTCCTAAATAATTACGATATTCGCGGTCTTGTTGACGACCGTAATGAAAAAGTAGGTAAGAAAATACGAGATGCAGAGATTGCAAAAGTGCCGTTTATGCTGATTGT
>CANJQZ010000052.1 GCA_947476515.1 Flavobacteriales bacterium | reverse complement strand
CGACCAAATCCTGTAATTACGATACTGAAATTGGAAGGAAGAATCACTTTTTTAAGTTCCTGCTCCACTTCCTTTCTATCTACACATTGGTTGGCAGGTTTCAAAGAATAGGCTCCACTTTTCAATCCATAGGTTAGAAATGCATTGTAACATCCTACAATTCCTGCGTAACGACCAAAACCAATAAGTCTTTTGTTGTTTTTGTCTTTAATTACTTCGTAATCTACAAGTCGAACTTTAAGATCTAAAATTTTCTGCAGCAATGCACGATTATAGGGTTGTTTTTTCAGTGTATGTGAAAAGAAGAAAAAAGTTTTTTCTGGAATTAAATCCGTCATAGGAACTTCCTTCACACCAAAAATAATATCGCAATGACTCAATTCATCAACTACTTGAATTCCTTCCATAATGTAGTCTTCATCATTAAAGGTACGGATAGGACTTGTTTGAACTGAGAGTTTAACATTTGGAAACAGCGTTTCTACCGTTTTACACTGTTTAGGTGTAAGAGGCACTCTAAAATCTGGTGGTACTTTCCCTTCTCGGATAATACCAATATGAATAGGTTTAATATTTTTTATCACTAGGAAATCGGTGTTTTTAATAAATAAGTATCAATAAATTCTCGGACACATCCAGCACCTCCTTTGGAGGATAAAATTACATGTGAAATTGATTTTACTGCATTCACAGCATTGGCTGGACAAGCACTAAAACCGATGCTTTTCATAATTTCTATATCATTGATGTCGTCACCTATCATTCCAACCTCCTCTAAACTTATTTTCAGTTCAGCGCACCAAGTATTTAGAATACTAATCTTAGATTCTTGACCTACATAACAATGCTGAATCCCTAATAATTTCGCGCGGTCTTGTACCAAATGTTCCGTAAATCCGGATGAAATAATACCCACTGGAAATCCAGATTTAGATAGATGTATTATAGCCATTCCATCTTTGGTGTTGTATTTTTTCATCTGATCACCTTTTTCAGTCATGTACATGCCTCCATCCGTCAAGACACCATCAACATCTAAAATTAAAAATTTAATTTTTGAAATTTTTTCTTGGATAAAATCTGATTTAAAAACAGGTTTAAATAGCAAAGCCATCATATCTATTTCATATTCCTCACAAATTGCTTCAAGATCAAATAGCGATAATTCATGAACTTCTTCCACCTCCATATCGGATAAAAAGTCTTCAAAATCAATCCCGTTTTTGGCGCAGATTCCTTTTAAGTTTTGTTCTAAGTGCATATTAAATCATTTTATAGCCGACACTTGCAGCAACAGGCCGAAGTTCATTTAATAATTTTTCAAATTGAGTATAATCTAATTGCTGCGAAGCATCTGATTTAGCCACCTTCGGATTTGGATGTGTTTCGATGAGTAATCCATCAATTCCCATAGCCACACAAGCTTTTGCAAGAGGGGCAACACCATAAGCGTAACCCATCGCATGAGAAGGATCAAGGACAATGGGTAGATTGGTATATTCTTGTAACCAAGCGACACCACAAAGATCTAAAGTAAACCTCGTTCCTGTTTCGAAAGTTCTAATACCTCGTTCACAAAGCATCACATTTTCATTACCACCAGACAACAAGAATTCAGCTGCTTGAACAAATTCTTGAAGCGTCGAACCGAATCCGCGTTTAATCAATACAGGTTTATCTGTTTTCGCACAGGCTCTTAAAATTCCTTGATCATACATTGCTTTTGCGCCAATTTGAATGACATCTGAATATTCAATGATTTCATCAATATGTGTTGCGTCTCTAGCTTCAGTGATGACATTTAAGCCATATTCTTCACGCATTTTAGCTAAAAGTTTTAGTCCATCTAATCCCATTCCTTGAAAAGAATAAGGACTTGTTCTTGGTTTGTAACAGCCACCTCTTAAGGTGCTTAAACCCATTTTCACTAGCAATTCCGCTGAAGATCTTATTTGTTCCTCAGACTCTACCGAACAAGGTCCACCAATTAATACAGTGCTATTGCTTGTTCCACCAATAATAGTATTATTGATTGCAACAGTCCTTTTATCACTTTGATAATTTTTTGATGCGAGTTGCATGTCATTAGGAAACACCCAGAAATTATCAGTGAAATCTGCTAATCCAGCTGGTAGTTCTTTAACACCTGAACCAGTGATTAGAATTTCTTGATTGTTACTGACATGAAATGCTTTATTTTCACCTGCTAAGACTGCAGCTTTTGCAGCACTGACATTTTTCTTTAAATGAATAATCATAATTCTCCTTTGATGAGATTTGTAAAGTGGATAATTCCAAGAGTTGTATTGTTATGATCTACAACGGGTAGATACATAAGAGGAATAGGGCATGCTTTAATAAATTGAAGCAAGAGATGGACGGTACTTGATCCTTCAATTTTCATTGGATTTTTATTGATAAGATCTTCTGGCTCAATAGCTCCTGGGTTTTTTATTTTCTTAAGAAGTGCTTTGCGTATGTCCGCACTCGAAACGAGACCCATTAAATGATCAGCTTCATCAACAATTAAACAAAATCCAAGATTTCCATTTTCAACTGTTTCCAGAATCGATTGAGTAGAGCAATTCTTCCAAGCTATTACAGGTGCTTCGTGAATTGGAGTCATAAAGTCCTCAATTTTTATTTGAGACTCCATTTCTCTTTTCGTAAGATTCATGAGTGCATGTCCTATACTTGGACCATTGAAAAGATAAGAGCCAGAAACAGAAGTGCTGACACCCATATTTCTTAAAATGAAAGAAATCTCACCATTTACCCCGCCATCTACATGAATGGATTTACTTGGGTATGCTTTTCTAAATTGACGGACTTTAGTGAAGTTATGTTTATCAAAAATGCCACCGCTTTGTCCGGGAACTGTTGCCATAACCAGCAAGAAATCGAAGGAGGTATATTCTTCAAAAATTTCAATAGGTGTATTGGTTGTAATCGCAATTCCTTTTCTACCCGTAATTTCTGACGGAATTTTCAATGCACTGCTTAGAGGTTCATATTGAAAAGTGATATATTCAACAGGATTTTCAATTAAAAAAGGAAAAAATTTATCTGGATCAGATGAAATAATATGTAAATCGATTGGCAACGAACACCAGGTTCTAATATTTTTTATATCCTCAAAAACAGCCAAGTCATCATTACAATCTACATGCAACATTTCAATTTGATGTGCTGCAAGATCTTCAATCACTTCTTTAAGAGCTCGTTTCTTATCGCTATAAATTGAACCTGATATTTTCATTATTTTACTTTAAGGTCAAGTATTTTAATTTCGAGTCAAAGTTAAGCATTCTTTTGAGGCTATGCTATCAAATTGAATTTTACCAATGGGTGAATTAGTAGAAAAACAAAAAATAATTTAGAATAGATGGGAGGCAAACAAATTGTAAAAGAAATGTAGCTTTTATTCCTCCGTCATACAAGAGATATGAATTAGTGGGCCAGCCATACAAATACTTCCTCCATCTACAAGAGTATAGGTCAATTGAACTTGTTTGTTATCGACTAGAAATCCATTTGGGAATTCAGATAAATTAACGGGTTCATAATTTTGATTGTTGATTTCAATCATCCAAGTACATCCGTCAAGTGTATAGTTGTGAATTCTTCCAGAAACGCTATTAGAACAAACTGTGTCCTTATTGCATGAGGATAGAAAGTAAATTGAAACCAGAATAAAGAAGAATTTTTTCATCATCAATATTGAATTTAGATAAAAAAAGAGGGGCAAGCTACTCTTATCGCACCGCTACAACCTCACACCTTTGCTTCGTTCCCGACCTGGAGGATTAAGAGGGAGCTGGTCGTAAAAGACTTACCCCACACAAAAGTATACTTTTTCTTTAAATATTCCATTAAAACTGCCTAGGGTATTTATTAATAATTGAAATTATGCTTGGGTTCAGTTTACCAAGTATAAGTTAGAAACACTAATTTTTTAATTAATGTTGTGAATTCATGAAGTAAAATTTAGATTTGCAAAGTTATTTTAATAATTAATAAGTACAAAAATTGAAAAAATTCATGCTAAATATCCTCTTAGAAGGATTGGACAATGAAACCAGAATGAAATTACTTCCTAGAGAACAGGAAATTGTAAAAGAAATGGAAGAAAATGGCACTATCGTAGAGAACTTTATTAAACTAGATATGTCAGGTATTTTTATAGTGATGATGGCTTCTGATACGGAAGAGGTACATTCATTACTTTCAACTTTACCCTATTATCCTTACATGAAAATTGAAATTATTCCTGTAAGAGTGGTAAACCATATCAATGCCTAAGGCGACAATTCCTCTGCCTTTAACCCAATTTATTTGTTTAAATAAGGATAACATTTAGTAAACACTGAGCCTAATAAACTCGATTAAAAAATTAAATTATGTCATTTCAAGCCTACCTAGATAACATTAAAGCAAAGACTGGTAAGGGTCCAGAGGACTTTAAAAAACTAGCCGAAGAAAAAGGTTTTATGCAGCATGGACAATTGGTAAGTACAGTAAAAGCAACAGAAATAACCAATTGGTTGAAGGAATCTTTTGAATTAGGGCATGGACATGCTATGGCAATTTATGCTTCTTTTAAAGGTAAAACTGACTAAAAAATCAAGACAAAAAAATAATTTTACTAAATCTATTCTCTAAAATCAGTCTATTTTTTCTTTGCAGTAAGGAGGGGTATAAATTAAAAAATATACAGAAAACAACTAAAAAGAGAAATAACAAATAATGATATTTCATTAAATATAGGCAAAAATAGGGGAGTGTAAAGAGAATTGCAATATAATGAGAGCTTTCAGATTGTTTTGTTTCTTCATGGTAGATTTTAATGTAATCTCTTCCTTTTCCTTTCAGATAAACTCTTGGATTGGCATACCTCATAAAGGAATTAATTAAAATAAATTGAAATAAATCAACTCCAAGTAAACGGTATAATTTCTCAGTTTCAACATTTCTTATTTTGTAAACAAAAGCTGGGAAGCGAACATTTTTAAAAATTTGATAGAGAAAAAATCCACTTGTCATCAAGTCTAAACATAAGCCTAAGACAGATAATATTTTTAAAAAGTAATTTGATTTTGAATTGCTTAATTTAAAAAGATAAACACTAATAATAATTAGGAGACTCCATATAGATATTAGAAGAATAATTTTTAAGACAATATTTAATTTTAAAAACATATTCTATAATTTTTTAATTCACTTCATATTTTCCTCATATTCCATATCAGGATGAAAATGCAAGGCAGTAAAAGTATTGGTCCAGGCCATGGCTACATGAACCAAAAAAGCAATCCAAATATCACCAGAAAGCAGTGTTAGAATGCAAAGTACAAGTCCGAGAGGTATAGCGCCAATAGTTTCATCCAATCCTTTTGGAATGTGCGTTGCAGCATATAATGCGATATTAATGGCAATAGCCGGCCATACGCCAAAGGCCTCTACCAGTGGAAATAGGAGTATCCCTCTAAATAATAATTCATAGCCAAACAAATAGGTAAACCATGAAAACGCCTCTTTTATACGCATAGATTTGCTCCAAATCTTGGACCTCGCTTGTGGGTAATTTTTTAAATTTTTAGGTTTTTTTGCACTTAAGAAGGCGATAGGAATTACCAAAATAGAAAGACCTATGGTCCATGTAAGCGAGAATGACAAGGTGTCTCTATTGAAGCTCAAACCAAAATCTGCCAGCGATTTATCTTTAAATACAAAAAGACAAATGAGTAATGGAAAAATTCCCATACTTATGAAGCCAAATATTTTTGTGAAAAATATATGATTGAATAATTCTTTGTCGCTCGGATTTGATTCGTAAAACTTCGATTTAATCATTTCTGAATGTGCAACAAACCAATATAAACTAAAGAATAAGAGCGTAAGAAGTATGGGAATGAAGGAAAGTAAATTTCCTTCATTCCAGGCTAAATTTATATCTTTTGTTTCGAACATTTTTTACTTTTTGGTAAGGTAATTATTTTCTTTAAACCAATTAAAGCAATCCAAAATAGCATGTTCTATTGGTGTTTGTGGCATTTCTAACTCACGCACTGCCTTTTCAGAGGAGTAATAATGATGTTCACTAGAAAGCACGGCCAATTCATAGGTTACTTCAGGCGATATTTTGAAAAGTGTACCTAATATAGAACAGGTCTTCCCATAAAATTTAACCAGTAAATTTGTTAATTTAAATGTGGGTTCTTTTGCATTAATCGTTTGGGCAATTTTGTGAAAAGCTTCTTTATAACTTAGGTTTTCATTACTTAAAAGGTAACATTCACCTGTTTTACCCATAGTAATAGCATTTGCCATGGCAACAGCAACATCTTTAACGGCCACAAAGTTTTTCCCCCCTAAGGAATATCCAGGTATTTTTTTTTGATATAATCGGAGAATCATTTTACCAGAACTGGGAGCTGAGTCATATGGTCCAATCATGAAGGTTGGGTTCATAACTACTGCATCTAGTCCAGTTGTTTTAACTTGATCTAAAATATATTTTTGGGCATTATACTTGGAATCCATATAATCTAATCCATAATGACTAGCGGAGTAGGTATTTTTTTCAGTCCCTGGTTGTTCTATAGGTCCAGATGAAAAAGAATTTGCCGTGCCGACATATATTAATCTTTTTACTTTATTGACTTTACAGGCATGCACAACATTTTCTGTCCCTTCAATATTCACTCGATTCACTATGGCTTGTCTGGGTGGAAACATACTGGTACTTGCGGCACAATGGTAGATGATATCTTTCCCTTCACTGGCAGCAATAAGTGATTCCAAATTAAGTAAATCACCTTCAATAAAATTAATAGGAAGTCCCTTAAGGGTAATTGATTTTGACCCTGATTGAACAAGTGCTGTAACTTTATAATTTCTATTGAGCAATTCTCTGACCAAGTTACTTCCCAATAATCCATCTGCGCCAGTGACTAAAATTTCCATCTACCTATTTTGTATCAAAATTAGTTATTAAAAAAAAAAAGAGCATTATTGAATTTTACCATTTTCTAATTTTAATTTGCATTTTTCGCAAATGAATACTCAAATAGCTTTTATTTGAATAAATTGAAGACTCAATTTACATAATTCCATTAGTGAATTAGACATTTCATTTTGCTTCCAAGGATGTTGGGCACCAAATACATGATCAGCATCACGGATTACTTGAAGATTCGTTTTCAGCCAGGCAGCAAGCGCTTCTCCTTCAGCAATAGCCACCGATTGATCTGCATCACCATGAAAAACAGCAGTGGGGATTTTGCAGGAACTTGCTTTTTCTTGAATGTTTAATTTATCCTGATTTTGGCGAAAATCCTCATACAAGCTATAGTATTGAGGTAATTTTTGTCCGGTTCGCCCATTGGCGACAAAACGCACTCCTGTTGCTTTCCAATTATTTAATGCGTCGTCATCCGGAAAGCGATCTGAAATAGAGGATATAGAAGCCCAAAGACAAATGGAGTTGACTTTTGATTGTTCTGCTGCTAAAAGTGCTGTTCCGCCACCTCGCGAATGACCGATAAGATGTATTGATACTTGTTCTTTAAAATAGGGTTTGATCTCTTTTAATAAACATTCAACATCCTTAATTTCATGCGAATAGGTGTTTTTTCCAAAAGCTTCTATATCTGTAAAGTCAATGCCCTGCTGAATGGTGCCTCCATTATGTGAGATATTAAATTTACAAAAAGCAAAGCCATAGCTATTAAAAAAGTCTTGCACTAAATTCCAAGCACCCCAATCTTTAAAGCCCATAAAGCCATGAATAAAAACGATTAAATGGCCATTATAATTTTCAGGAATACTTAAGTCAAACAAGCTTTCCCTGCCTTGAGCGCCTTTATAAATTCCATTCTTAATTTTCATAAATAGAACTTATTCTGGATCTTCAATTTCTACATCATCTACTGTATGCGTTATTTGTATTTTGTCATCATCATCTGGGAGGATATCAATGTCTTTTAAGAATTTATCCGGAATTTCTTTCGTTGATTTATTTTGTAAATTCTTAATTACCTCAAATCTTCCTAAAATTGTACTGCCTCTTTTTGTTCCAGCGGAAAGTCCATTTTTGGCATCTGTATAGGCAGTAGTGGCATTGTTAAGCGCAGTTTCAATACGAGACATATCTTCTAGAAAACCTAGAAATTTATTATAGAGTTCACCACACTGTCTAAATATTTCATCTACATTTTTAGCTTGATGTTCTTTTTGCCAGAGCAATTTAACGACTTTCATTGTTGCTGCAAAAGTAGTAGGGGTAATCAGCACTATTTGTTTTTTGAGCGCCGTTTCAAATAATTGTGGTTGCTGGTTTAAGGCTAAAGTCATTGCGCCTTCAATTGGCATAAAAAGAAAAATATATTCAGGTGTTTTAATTCCAGCTAAGGCATGATAGTTTTTATCAGCCAACTTGTTGATGTGGTCACTTACACTTTTAAGATGCAATTTTAATGCTTCTTCTTTCTCTTTTGGTGTTGTTGCATTGAAGTAATTCACATAAGCTGTTAAGGAAACTTTGCAATCAATGACAAGGCTTTTTCCATTGGGTAATTTCAAAATAAAGTCAGGTCTCCTCAAGCGTTCCTGCTCATCATCTCGGAGTGAACTTTCTTTATCAAAATCTATATACTTTACCAATCCTTCGGATTCTAGTATATTTAATAAGCGATCTTCACCCCAATTTCCTTGAACTTTGACTTCAGATTTTAAGGCAGTGGCTAAATTTTTCGCGTCATCACTTAGTTGAACATTCAGTTTTTGTAAATTATCAATTTCAGACTTCAACGAAGTCATGTCTTGGATATCTTCTTTTCTTGTAGCCTCAATTTTTTCTTTGAATAATTGTAGGTCTGATTTTAAAGGGTCAAAGATGGTGTTCATCTCCTTTTTATTTTCATCTACAAAGGCTTTCCTTTTTTCATCAAATACAGAGGATGCTAATACTTTAAATTCCGTTTTACTGCGTTCATGTAGGTCGTTCATTTCATCTTTGAAAGTGCTTATTTTCTCATTCAAACTTTCTTCTTTTTGTTTTAATTGAGACAGTTGCTCACTAAGTTGAATAATTTTTGATCTTTCTTGATTGAGCTCCTCCTTTGTTGCCGATAAATCTTTCTCGATGAGTTCATATAGGGCACGGCTAACAAAGTCCGCGCTTAAAATTTCTTTTGATGGACGACTCGACAATTCGATTTGAGCTTGTTGCAAGGAATCGTTGGCTTGCGTCCAATCAGTTTTAGGGACAAGCTTTGATTTTAAATATAAAAAGACCACAATTCCTCCCAAAAGAAAACCCGTAATCAAGTAGATAATTTCCATGAATAGTGTTATTGATATTGTTGTAATAAAGGTAATTGAAATCTGTTAAATAAAATCAATTGATTTTAAAACAGCAGTATTTTATTACATGACCCCTTTTGGTAAATAAGGTTTCGTAATGGGTTTTAATGCTAAATATCTTCTGCTCTTCGTCACCTTCCTTTACAGTAGCATACAAATCAGGTCTTAAGTCGACTAATTCATATTTATTTAATTTTATTTGTTCAATTGTAGAATCAAATAGCACTGAACTGTCTGTTTTTAGATGGATCAATCCACCAGGCTTTAAAAATTTTCGATATCGATTGATAAAAAGGGTAGAAGTAAGTCTTTTTCTTGGTTTATTTGGTTGAGGATCTGAAAAAGTCAACCATATTTCATCGACTTCTTGTTCTTTAAAGTAGGAATCAATATAATCGATTCGGGTTCTTAAGAAGGCTACATTGTTTAGGTTTTTATCAATGGCTTCTCGAGCTCCGATGTAGATTCTATTTCCTTTGATTTCAACTCCGATATAATTTTTATCTGAAAATAAGGTACCTAATCCAACGCTATATTCGCCCTTTCCACATCCGAGCTCTAAGACAATTGGATTCTGATTTTTAAAAATATTTTCATTCCACTTTCCAGAATGTTCAAAATCTTGCTCTCTGACGGGTTCAAAAACATTATCAAATGATTTAATTGCTTCAAATCGGCGTAATTTATCTTTCCCCACAGTTTATTAATTGAGCAACAAAATTACAATTAATTTAAAATAGTTGTTTCTATTGAAAAGCATACCTTAATTTTGCATGTGCATTTGATTGAACCTTTTTATAACTGGCGTGGCTATTATATTGCTTCAGAGGAT
>CANJQZ010000051.1 GCA_947476515.1 Flavobacteriales bacterium | reverse complement strand
AATTCTAAGGAAACGATTAAAGATATTGTGGTCGATAAGAGTTTTTATGTGAATACCCATATTGTAAATTAAAATTGATGCGTTATTTATATGAAGATCAATTGTATTCTGATCGATTGTGTACTAGATTCCTTAGACCTGAAGACATGGAGACATGGGAGCCATTTTTTGAAAATAAACTGTGTACGCAGTTTTTGTCAAATTTTCCAGATCTATCTCCAATGGAGAAAGCCAAACATATGATCGACAAACAAATAGAAAGGTACGATCAAAAGCGCTATGGACTTCAAATGATTTCGAATCGCATAGATAATAAACCCATAGGCTTGTGTGGCTTGTTGTTGCAGCAAGTAGATGATGTTGTTGAATTAGAAGTTGGATATCATTTTTTATATCAACATTGGGGATTTGGCTATGCAACCGAGGCAGCTTCCATAATGATTGAATATGCTAGAAAAAATAAACTTGCAGATTCTTTGATTTCAGTTATTGATTTATTGAATTATAAATCTCAAGCTGTAGCGGAACGCAATGGTTTTGTTCGGGAAAAAGAACTGCTTTATTTGGGAGATGAGGTTTATATCTATAGAAAATCACTTCTTTAAAAAAGAAATATTTCTCTTCAACCCTTCAAATTTCGTGCGTTTCACAGCACTATGCTTAAATAAATTTTGAAAAGTTTCTTTTTCTAAATCAATCCAATCCCCATGATTTAGATCTAGGAGTTGTGCACTGGGAACGAAGCGTTTTTCAGTATGTACTTTTGCAAATTTATTCCACGGACAAACCTCCTGACATATATCACAACCAAACATCCAATTGTCCATTTTTCCTCTAAATTCATCTGGTAACAAGGCATCCTTAAGTTCAATGGTTAAGTGAGAGATACATTTTGAACCATCAATGACATAAGGAGCAATTAGGGCCTCAGTCGGACAAGCATCCAAACATTTCGTACAAGTTCCACAATAATCTTTCATGGGACCATCAGCTTCAAATTCTAAGTCTGTTATGAGTTCTGCAATAAAAAAATAACTTCCTTCTTGAGGATGAATGAGATTGGTGTTTTTTCCCATCCAACCTAAACCCGCTTTTTTGGCCCAAACTTTATCCATTACGGGAGCAGAATCAACAAAAACTCGACCTTGAATATCTCCAATGGTCGTTTTCATATAATCAAGTAACTCTTGTAATTTATCTTTAATTACAAAGTGATAATCTTCACCATAGGCATATTGAGATATTTTTGGTGCTTCTGGATCCGTTTGCTTGATTGGATTGTGATAATTGAGCAACAAGGAAATTACACTTTTTGCATCATCAACTAAAAGCCTTGGATCTAAACGCTTATCAAAATGATTTTCCATATAGGACATAGAACCATGATAGTTCTTTTGAAGCCAATGCTCTAGTCTGGGTGCTTCCTCGTTTAAGAATTCGGCCTTCGAAAATCCACAGTGGAAAAATCCTAAGGCCGCAGCTTTATTTTTAATATCCTGTTTGTATCGGGTTGCATTCATGAATTAGAATAAACCTCCTTGTGCCCAGCCCAACTCTTTACCTAAATGATTATAAGCTTTTTCAGTAGCTTTTCTACCTCTTGGGGTACGCATTAAAAATCCTTCCTGAATTAAAAATGGTTCATAGACTTCTTCTAAAGTTCCTGCATTTTCTCCGATTGCAGTTGCTATAGTCGTCAATCCTACTGGTCCACCACTGAATTTATCAATGATGACTTTCAAGATCCGTATATCCATTTCGTCTAAACCATTGGCATCAACATTTAATGCTTTTAAGGCAAATTCGGTAATAGCATCTTCAATTTTTCCGCTTCCTTTTATTTGAGCAAAATCTCTAACACGGCGCAATAATGCATTGGCAATTCTGGGTGTACCACGACTTCTACTCGCAATTTTGAACGCTGCGTCTTCATCAATGGCAATGTTTAATAATCCTGCTGATCGCTCTACAATACTGGTCAATGTTTTTGCATCGTAATATTCTAGGCGAGAATTAATCCCAAATCGTGCGCGCAAAGGAGAGGTCAATAAACCTGATCTTGTTGTTGCACCAATTAAAGTAAATGGACTAAGATTTATCTGGATAGACCTTGCATTAGGTCCTGTATCTAATAATATATCAATTACATAATCTTCCATTGCTGAATACAAGTATTCCTCAACTACTGGACTTAAACGATGTATTTCATCAATAAAAAGGACATCACCGTCACTTAAATTGGTTAGTAATCCAGCCAAGTCTCCTGGTTTATCAAGTACAGGACCGCTCGTCACCTTAAATCCAACCCCCATTTCGTTGGCAATAATATTGGCTAAAGTAGTTTTTCCTAATCCTGGAGGTCCGTGCAGTAGAACATGGTCTAAAGGTTCATTTCTCAATCTTGCGGCCTGAACAAAGACTAATAAATTTTCGACAATAGCAGGTTGTCCCGCAAAATCTGCAAGCGACTTGGGCCTTAATACCTTATCAATTTCTTGTTCTGGTTGTTCGGCGTTGTCTCTATAGTCAAATGATTCTTCCAAAAGAATTGTTTTTACAAATTTACAAAAGCACTTGAATTGACATTCATTTTATGTGTTTAATGCAGAAAATCAAAAATTATCTAAGAAACTAACGGATGGTTTCTAAAAAAGCACTCATGGTATCAAATTGAAAATCCGCGAGAATTATTCTCGGATCTACCAAGTGCGTTTTTTCAGGAATACAAACTACTTTCATCTTGGCTGCTTTACCCGCTATAATTCCATTAACTGAATCTTCAATCACAAGGCATTTTTCCGGGTATACGATTAACTTTTTGGCCACACTTAAATAAACAGCGGGATGAGGTTTGCCATAATGTTCTAATTCCGCAGAGTGGGTAAAGTTGAAATAGGACTTAATATTTAAAGATTCCACAACCACTCGAATGAGTCTACTGGAGGAAGAGGTGGCCAATCCAATGGGCATATTAATGCTTTGCAAATAGTCTAATGTGTCGATTACCCCAGGCAATGGAAATGGGTTTTCTGAAATTAGTTTTTCCATTGCAGCAATGATCTGTTCTTCAACTTCTGATTCATCTGTCACGCCCCAATTTTCATGGAGATTCCAAAAATGAATTACTTCATCAATTCTTAAGCCAACAGTTTTTTGAAAGTCTGATTTTGTTAAAGTGGATCCGAGTTTTGAGAAAACTTCTTCCATGGCTATTTTCCATAAAGGTTCAGAATCAATTAAGACCCCATCCATGTCAAAAATTACAGCATCAAAGTCTTGTATATCTAAATTCATAAGAACTTAATCAATTACGAAAACACGCACCAGTTCAATCCTTCTTTCACTTACTTCTTCTATTACAAAGCGTAAGTTTTTGATAATGAAGGTTGCTCCAATAGCTGGAATTTCTTCTAATTCATTTAAAATAAATCCTCCTAGTGTTTCATATTCATCAGATTTCTCGAATTCTAAATCATATTCTTCATTCAAATAATCAATTTCAACCCTTGCGGAAAATAAATACTCCTTATCGCTTATGCGTTCTTCCCTTAAGTCTTCCTTATCATGCTCGTCCTCAATTTCACCAAAAATTTCTTCAATAACATCTTCAATCGTTACCAATCCTGCTGTTCCACCATATTCATCTGTCACGACGGCAATACTTCCTGATTGTTTGGTAAACATTTCTAATAATTCTTTTCCTGAAATCACCGCCGGAACAAATATGATTGGCTTCATTACCAATTTTATCGATTTGGGAGATTTAAATAAGTCGAACGAGTGTACATATCCAATGATATTATCGATGGAATCTCTGTAAACGAGAATCTTGGATAAACCTGTTTTAATAAACAATTGTTTTACTTCTTCTAATTCATCTTCAATGTCAACCACCACGATTTCTGTTCTTGGAATCATGCAGTCGCGTGCTTTCACATGAGAGAAATCTAAGGCATTTCTTAAAATGGTCATTTCGTTACTCATGTGTTCCTCTGCATGAATACGCGATGAAATATCATCTACATAATGTTCTAAATCTACTTTCGAGAAAACTTTTTCAGATGATTTTCCTTTTGAACCTGTTATTCTTAAAAACAACCAACTGAATAATAAAATGAATTGAGTGGGAATGTAAAGCAGAATAAAAACAAGCAATAAAGGAATACTTCCAATATTAAGAAATCGATTTGGATTAATTTGAACAATTGCTTTCGGTAAAAACTCAGCCGTAATGAGAACCAATAATGTTGATATTATGGTCTGTGATATCAGTAAAAGCGCTTCGTTTTCAACGCCAAATTGTTTTAGTATGGGATTAAGAATTGCTGCTGCGCAAATTCCATAAATAACCAAAGCCACATTGTTTCCAAGCAGCATCATGGCAATCATGGTAGATTGCTTCTTGTAGAAGATGCTCTTTAATTTACCCTGCCATGTTCCTTGTGATTTTTCTACTTCTATCTTTAATCGATTGGAAGATAAATAGGCAAGCTCCATTCCCGAGAAAAAAGCCGAAAAAAACAAAGCAAAGAAAAGCAAGATATAGTCTATAGCCATACGGGGTTATTTGATGACATCTTTACCGATATCTCTCCGGTAGTAACTGTTTTCAAAGGAAATTTTTTGAATAGACTCGTATGATTTTGCTACTGCTACTTCTATATTTTTTCCGTAGGAAGTCACTGCCAATACGCGTCCACCATTCGTGAGGACTTGTGGTCCATCGGCACTAGTTCCAGCATGAAACACCAAACTATCTGCAATATTATTTAGACCGTAAATAGGAATTCCTTTTTCATAGTGATTGGGATAACCTCCTGCCACCATCATTACCGTTGCGGTACTTTTGTCGGTAAACTGCATGTCGCGCTCAGAAAGTGTATTGCTTGCAATTCCTTCAAATAAGTCTAAAAGATCAGATTTCATTCTTGGTATCACCACTTCGGTTTCGGGGTCACCCATGCGACAGTTGTATTCGATCACATAAGGATCTCCTTTGACATTGATTAAACCGAAAAATATAAATCCTTTGTAAGGAATTCCTTCACTTCTTAAACCTTTTACTGTTGGGACAATTACCTGATTGTGTACTTTATCCATAAAGGCTGCATCTGCAAAAGGAACGGGAGAAACAGCGCCCATACCCCCAGTATTTTCACCTGTATCACCTTCGCCAATGCGTTTATAATCTTTAGCTTCTGGCATGAGTTTAAACGATTGACCATCCGTCATGATAAAAACTGAAAGTTCTATACCATCTAAAAATTGTTCAATAACTACCTTTTCACTTGCGGCACCAAATCTTTTATCCTTTAACATCGAGGTTAATTCCTTCTCTGCTGTGGCCAAATCTTTTAAAATCAAGACACCCTTTCCGGCAGCCAATCCATCAGCTTTCAAAACATAGGGAGCAGCCATGCCGCGCAAAAAATTAATCCCTTCTGAAAGCGTTGCTTCTGTAAATGTGCCGTATTTTGCAGTTGGAATTCGATGTCTAGCCATGAATTCTTTGGCATAATGCTTACTTCCTTCCAATTTTGCACCTTCCTTGCTTGGACCAATTACCGCGCAGTTTTTTAATTCTGGATCAGCTTGAAAAAAGTCATAAATTCCTAAAACTAATGGTTCTTCTGGACCCACAACAAGCATGTTGATTTGATTGTCAAGAACGAATTTCTTTATGGCCTCAAAATCGACAATTGATAAATTTACATTTTTTCCAAATTGTTTTGTTCCTGCATTTCCGGGCGCAATGAATAATTCATCAAGAATTGAACTTTGTGAAATTTTCCAAGATAATGCATGTTCTCTACCTCCAGAACCGAGTAATAATACTTTCATTGAATTAACAATTTTCTAAGATAGATTCAAATAATAATTTCCCATCTGTATTGGCTAAAATACTGTCTGCAGCCCTTTCAGGATGTGGCATCATTCCAAATACATTTTTATTTTTATTGGTAACACCAGCAATATTATTCAATGAGCCATTTGGGTTGGATTCTAAATCAATTTTACCCGAGGAATCGCAGTAACGAAATAATACTTGATCATTTTGTTCTAGTTGATCTATTGTCTTAGCATCGGCATAAAAACGACCTTCTCCATGGGCAATAGGTATTTTAAAAGTGCGGTCTTTGTCTAAGCTTTTAGAAATTCCTGCAGTTTTTGAGTCCGCCTTTAAAAAAATATTCTTGCAGATAAATTTTTGTTGGTCATTGTGTAATAAGGCACCATCAAGCAAGCCTGATTCAGTTAAAATTTGAAAACCATTGCAAACGCCCAATACATAACCTCCGCGATTTGCATGCGCCATTACCTCTTTCATAATAGGTGAAAATTTTGCAATCGCACCGGATCTTAAATAATCACCATAGGAAAATCCCCCAGGTAATACAACCATGTCTACATTTTTAATGCTGGTATCCTTGTGCCAAAGCTCTTCAACTTGTTGTCCTAATAAGTTTCTTAGGACATATATCATATCCTGATCACAATTAGAACCTGGAAATGTAATAACACCAAATTTCATGGTAAATCGAATTAAATTAATTGTTTGTTAAAATCTATTACAAATGTAATGAAATACTAGCTTGACCAGATTTGCGGAACGAAAAACTTAACAACAGCATACCCTATAGTTAAGTAAAATAATACACTCGCCATTATTCCGAAACGCTTGTTAAGAAAAGAAAAAGAAAGAAGGATAGCAAGTGGAATCATGAGTAAACTGAAGCGCTCAATTTGTTGATAAAAAATATAATCAACGCCACCGATTATTACTGAAATAATTACCAAAAGCCAAATCATCTGTATTTGTTTTTTTAGCCTATTGGAACTGGTAATTAATCTTTCCCGAATTCCAATTAAACTTAGCAGAAGGGACGCGCTGCACAAGGAAAGTGAAACTATAAAGTCTTTGTGTAAATGAATTCTAGAATGAGAGAAAATGAGGTTCATGTCAAAATGATGCTTGTGGAAAATTAAAAAGTAGGCACCAAATAATAGGGGACAAATATATCCAGCCATGAATAACATTAATTCGCGTAATATAAAGGGTCGAATGATCAAAAACATCACAATAAATACAGGAAAGAAAAGCAGTAAAGGTGGGTGTAAACTCGCAGCAATTCCAGCGTAAAATGCACCATTGAAAACCTGCATCTTTCCATCTTCATTCTGCTTTAGCAAGAAAAACTGATATAAACAGGCGATAATAAAGAAATGGGATAGTAGTATTCCGTCTAAGCGGTAAAATGAAAAATAAAAACTAAGTGAAATGACATAGAGTAACGAAACGATATAGGAATTTCGATCTTGGAATTCGTGCTTATTATAGATGAAATTTAAAAATACAGCATTAATAGTAACTAATAAAAACGCGAAAATTTGAGATAGAATTAAGGAGTATGGGAATAGACCTGTCCATAATCCAAAGTCAACTTTCTCAGAGAAATCGTAGTAATTCAATTGACCATTTAGCAAATAAAAGGCTCCAATGATAATAGGAATGAAAAATAAAGCAATAATTCTATTGCCGAGAAAGAAGCGAATCATATTGCGAAAATAGAGATAATATTTTTGTGATGCATTAGTAAAAAATGGTATTTAATTTAAACTTAATGTTTTATTTCTCTTTGCGCAAATGGAAAAATTATATATTTGTTTTCCTTTTGTTTTTGGAAGGGATTAATAAGTAGTTTATGTCAACAATTAAAAATAGGTACTCTGACGAAGACTTGGAGGATTTCAAGAATTTGATCAATGAAAAATTAAAGGTAGCTCATGTAGATTACAGTCTTTTAGTAGGTTCACTTTCTCATAATGATGATCATGGAACCGATGATACAGGCCGTTCTTTTAACATGATGGAAGATGGTTCAGAGACGCTTTCTCGTGAGGAAGTTGCACAATTAGCTGCGCGTCAAGAAAAATTCATTCAGAGCTTAAATGCTGCGCTAGTGCGTATAGAAAATAAAACCTACGGTGTTTGTCGTGTTACAGGTTTATTAATTCCTAAAGAAAGATTACGCCTAGTCCCCCATGCTACGATGAGTATTGACGCAAAAAATGCACAGAAAAATTAGTGAAAAAGAAGTTTGCTATTGTTGCAATTATTGTAATTGCCTTATTAATTTTAGACCAAGTACTAAAAGTATATATTAAAACATCTTTTCATCCAGATGAAACAAGATATGTATTCGGGTCTTGGTTTGCCTTGCATTACATTGAGAATCAAGGTATGGCTTTCGGAACTACTTTCGGATCTGGAATGTTACCAAAATTAGCTTTAAGTATATTTCGTATTGTTGCCATTGTTTTCATTGCGATTTACTTCGCACGGGAACTTAAAAACGAAGCGAGTTTATTTTTTTTAGTAGCCATTGGTTTTGTTTGGGCAGGAGCAACGGGTAATTTGATTGATTCGATGTTCTATGATTTTATTTTTCCTTTCAATCCTTGTGATGGATTCAATCAAGTTGAGGGTTCAGGTGTGAAAAGAATTTGTTCTGATTATGGATTTTCCTATCCTGTCCATGTCCGAAATAATGGTTTTTTACTTGGAAATGTAGTGGATATGTTTCAATTTGATGTTACTTACCCGAGTTGGGTTCCTTATTTGGCTGGTAAGCAAATATTTCCCGCCATTTGGAATTTAGCAGACGCTTCAATAACCACTGGAGTTGGTTTAATTATTATGCGTCAACGCTCAATTTTTTCAAAACAAAAAAAAGAAGGGTAATTTAGAAATTCCACTTCATGTTGCGATCATCTAAGATGGCAAATGAAATCTTCCATGTAGCCTTTAAAGGTGTTTGATTGCCATCTGAAACCACTCCGTAAACGCCAATTCTCAAGCGTCTTCTGGACAATTTAAAATTCCGCTCCAAACCTCCTAATAATTCATAATGCTGGTAGTTATATTGTTTGACATACATGGCGCCACCTCCCACAACCAATCCAATTCTTGTTTTTTTCATGAATGGAATTTTATTAATGATAGAACCATTATCATGATGAACAAAATGCGCTTCATAAATAAAATCTTTGGTCACAAGACTTGAATCTAAGCCCTGAAAGGAATAGAGTGGATTTGAAAACCAAATGGGATCACTTCTCCTTTGATATTTGTAATCAGGATCTCTCAAAACTTTTGAACTTAGAAACTTCCCAACCGCAATTCTATAGCTTGTTGTTCCTAAAGTTTTGAATTTAAAGGTTTGCATGATATTAAAGTTCATGTATTCATGATTGATGTCACTTCCAAACAATTTTGGAATTCCTCTTTCGTAGAATAAAGAAAATGTAGGATAAGCCGAGCCTAAAAGTACTTTTCGATAAGGCTCTCGCATATATTTTTGGTAAGGAGTATAACTGATGCTAGCAATTCCAAGAAGAGCTTGATAGGTGTTAAATTCTTTGGGGTTATTGTTAGGGATCGCATTATTGAATATCGTGACGAATTTATAATTTTCAATACTTCTCCTCTCTGAAAATTCAGTTTCTAAACCAAAATAAAAACCGTTAAATAATTCATAGGAAAATGAACCTCTTAGCTTAGTGGTCTCAATAAAGTTTTCTCTTTTATACACCTGAGTTATGGCATCATAGCCGCGAATTACATCAAAATCATGATTTATTGAGGCACGAATGGTACCGAAATGAAAGGGATCAAATTTATATTTCCACCAAGTGTCGCCTTTAATGTCACCATTTATTAAACCGTAAGAAACTCTTGTGTAGGATTCAAGTGTGCGTTCATCTTTCCATTTTTTAAAATAATCGAAACTTGGAGTAAGTCTTGGTCCTGCAATATAAATAGGTTGTACAAATGTCGCAACAGAACCAATGGTCCATTGAGTTTTATTGGGACGATTGCGGTGATCAACTCCGAACCAAAGAATTTTTAGGGCTGTTATTTTATTAAATATGCGATCTATTGAATCTAAATATTCTACCCTGTTTTGAGCATCATGAATGCTGTCTTTAATGAGAATAAATCTTTTTTCTGCCTCACTTAAATTTGCTGGTCTATTTGCTGCCCAATAGGCGGTATCTTTTTCATAGGCTTCTTGTGTCGTTACAGCCAATTCTGTTCCGAAAAATTTCGCGTCAAATTTAGGCTTGAAATTATAATTATCGAAAAGAGCAATAGTTGAACAGGTAGAAGTTTCTGTTTTATATTTCACACCATACTCTAAAGTTTGATCAGAAAGTACACAAATGGAATCTCCGGGGTGGGTAAAGGTTTGTTTTATGGTGAAGTGATCGTAAATCAATAAATTTCCTTTATTCATGGTCAACTCCAATTTTTGCACCAACCACAAAGTATCAATTACCCAGATATAACCTTCTAAGGTAGTGGTTGCTGTATTTCGTGGACTGATTTTAATCTTAGATATCATTTGACCGTTCTCTTCGTATTTTGCTTCTAATTTATATTTATAAGAAAGTATACCAGGACTTGAAATGGGAGAGCTTACTGGAGTTTGGTGGAGATCATCTAAATGTAATAAGTTCTCGAAGAAGTTAAAATTAGATTTTACCGTTGTTGTATAATACAGTGTTTTGTCACTTCCTCTTAAAGTATAGGCGTTTCGAAATTCCTTTACCTTACCAATGGGCATATAATTTCTTTGAAGATT
>CANJQZ010000050.1 GCA_947476515.1 Flavobacteriales bacterium | reverse complement strand
TTTTTTCTTTCAATGGCAACCAAAAGAAAATCATTATCAGAATCAAATAATTTACGGTGAGACTTAAAAAAGATAGTCTCTTCATCTTGCTCAGGGAAAAATTTCTCGAAATTATAATCAAACTTTAAATAATTTAATCCCCATGCGACAAAAAAAGTCAATCCTAGAATCAGCGTAAGCGACCAAAAGGCAATTCGATTGAGTTTTTTTTCTTCTGGTATTTTCAAAATGTAATTTTGGTTAAAGTTAAACAGTTACTTCGCTTATTGTTAAATTTATCAAATCAAAATAACTCAGGCTACTTTCAAAAGCGAAACAACTACACATGGAAAAACAAAAAGTACATCAATTGGTTCTCGAACATATTCAAAATCATATCGATCAATTGAGTAATATGTTAAACCAAATCCAAGAATCCAGTCAAGAGGATTCCAAAAGTAGTGCAGGCGATAAACACGAAACGGCAAGAGCCATGGTGCAAATAGAAATAGAGAATATCAATAAACAATTGGCTGTTTTCATCGATCAGAGACAAGCGGTATTGGCGCTTAATCCAAGCCTTAAATCCAGCAAAATTGCTAAAGGCACTTTAGTTCAAACCAATTTAGCTTGGTATTATTTTGCGGTAGGTTTAGGGAAATTAATGGTCGACAAGGAGTTGGTTTTTGTATTGAATCCTCAAGCACCCTTAGGACAAATATTACTGGGCAAAATGACCGGGGACTGTATTTATTTTAAAGAACAAGATATTGAAATCTTATCCATTCAATAAATATCTGCAAGAAAAGACAATACTCGTAATTAAACCAATCCTTTTTCTATCAGCAACTTGGCAATTTGCACTGCATTGGTGGCGGCTCCTTTGCGCAAATTATCTGCAACAATCCACAGGTTAAGCGTATTTTCTTGACTTTCATCTCTTCGAATCCTTCCTACAAACACATCGTCTTTTCCCTCTGCGTATTTAGGCATAGGATAAGAGAAAGTTTCTGGATCATCTTTAAGGGTAATCCCAGGCATTTCTTGCAAAAGCTTTCGAACTTCTTGAAGGTCAAAATCTTGTTCAAATTGAATGTTTACAGCTTCCGAATGTCCACCAACCACTGGCACACGAACAGCAGTTGCTGTTAATTTGATATTTGGATCTAAAATCTTTTTGGTTTCATTAGAAAGTTTCATCTCCTCTTTGGTATAGCCATTTTCTAAAAAGACATCACACTGAGGAATACAATTCTTATCAATTGGATATTTATACGCCATTTCTGCTTGAATGCCCGCCCTCTCATTTTCCATTTGCTGAACAGCCTTAACGCCTGTTCCCGTTATGGATTGATAGGTAGAAATCACCACGCGTTTTACAGAATACTTGGCATGTAATGGCGCTAAGGTGAGCACCAATTGAATCGTGCTGCAATTTGGATTGGCAATAATAAAATCTTGCTTCGTTAATAAATGACCATTGATTTCAGGAACAATTAATTTTTTCGTGGGATCCATGCGCCAAGCAGATGAATTATCTATGACCTTAGTCCCAACCTCAGCAAATTTCGGAGCCCATTCTAATGAAATATCACCTCCTGCAGAAAAAATAGCAATGTCAGGACGCAGCTCTAAAGCACTTTGCATGGAGACTACTGGAAAGGTTAAGCCACCAAAGTCGATTTGCGTACCGATTGATTTTTCAGATGCCACCATGATCAAATCAGTAATCGGAAAATTTTGTTCTCTTAGTACCTTCAACATTATAGTTCCTACCATACCTGTTGCACCTACGACTGCTATTCTCATCTTAATAAATTATTATTTCTTCCTGTTGATTTCATTACAATATCGCTGTAAAATTATACATTTGGAGGTAAATACATCACTATGAGGGCAATTTTCCTGTTTTCTTTATTTGCTTGTATGCTTCCTATGGCATTTTCACAAGTGTCTGATGATTTTTCTGATGGGGATTTTAGTACTGCGCCTACTTGGTCTGGTACAGGAACTGACTTTATTGTTAATACAGCGCAACAAGTACAATTAAACAATACCATTGCTGCTACCTCCTATTTAGCAACACCCCATCTTTTAACTTCATTAAACAATAAGGAATGGGATATTTATGTGAAACAATCCTTTGCTGGTTCATCAAGTAATTTTGGAAGGATTTACCTATGTTCAGACAATGCAGACCTCAATGCCGTTTTGAATGGTTATTATATTCAAATTGGAGAAGCCAATGCGATAGATGCCCTCCGTTTATATAAAGTACAAGCAGGAGTTTCTTCGCTCATTTGCGCTGGTGTTGATGGACAGATTGTCAATTCATGCAATGCTTCTATTAAAGTAATCCGAAACAATTTAGGAGATTGGAAACTATTTGCAGATCTAAATGGCGGTTCCAACTACATCTTACAAGGAAGTGGCAATGACCCAAGCAATCTTATCGGAACTCACTTTGGTTTTTCCTGCACCTATACCGCTAGTAATGCCACGAAATTCTACTATGATGCAGTTTATATTGGGAACGAAATTCTAGATCAAACACCACCAAGTATTGATAGTGCCATTGTAATCAATGCCAACCAAATGGACTTGTATTACACAGAAGCCATAAGCAATGCAAGTGGCGTATTAACAAGTAATTATTTTATAAATCCTTCCTTAAATATTTCTTCTCTTACACAAGATGCTACCAACAGTAGTTTATTTCACTTCACCTTTTCCACTGCGATGACCAATGGTGCTGTTTATCAAATTGGAGCCTCAAATATAAGTGACATGGCCGGGAATATACCTGGAATGTTAAGCACCTCATTTCAATATTTATTTGCGGAAGTGGTACAAGTTGGCGATGTTCTGATCAATGAATTTTTTGCGGACCCAACACCCATAATTGGCTTGCCTGAAGCAGAATACATCGAAATTTATAATAAAAGCAACAAAATTTTTAATTTACAAAATTGGCACATTACGGACGGTTCTTCTAGCGGTACCATTGCCAATTCATGGTTATTTCCAGGGGACTATATGATACTTTGTGCTACTGCAAATACGCCCTTATTTGTTCCTTATTTGACCACAAGTGTAACGAGTTTTCCAAGCTTAAATAATGCTGGAGACAGCGTGATTTTAAAAGACAATAACGGAGTGTACATCGATGTAGTGGTCTATAACTCCAATTGGTATCATGATGAAATTAAAATGGATGGCGGTTATTCTTTAGAGCTGATCAATCCAAATGATCCCTGTTCGAACGAAGACAATTGGAGCAGTTCTAACGCTGCACTTGGTGGAACGCCTGGACAAGTAAATTCGATTTATGATTTAAGTCCTGATCTTACTGCCCCTTTGTTTACAGATTTAAATGCTTTGGCGCCAAATTACTTAGAACTTCATTTCAATGAAGGAATGGATTCCTCCTCCCTTATGAATGCTGTTTATACGATTCAACCCAGTTTAGGAATTCAAAATATTTATATTCCGGGTGCCTATTCAAGCAGTTGCATTCTGCAGTTTAATCAAAATTTAATAGCATCTCAATTTTACAACTTACAAATAAATCCTGTTGCAGATTGTTGGCTCAATAGCACAAGTTTGACCGGACAATTTGTACTTAGCGAATTACCACTTCCAGGAGAGATTGTCATCAATGAAATTCTACAAAATCCAAAAAATGGAGGCTCAGATTGGATCGAATTGTACAACAACAGCGCTAAAATTTTTAATTTAAAAAATATGGAGTTCGCCAATTTGGAAAATGATACCATTGCAAATAATAAAATTATAACACAATCACATCTCCTATTACCCAATGGATATGCAGTAGTGGGTAAGGATTCTGTATTTGTAAAAGAAAATTATCCTGAAAGTGTAACAGGCACTTTTGTTTATTCAGAAATGCCGAGTTACAACAACGACTCTGGAAATGTTATACTTATTTCTAATTATCAAATCATTGATCAAGTTGATTACAACAACGACTGGCAATTTAAATTACTGGATAACAATGATGGAGTTTCCCTTGAGCGCATTGATCCCCTTGGATTATCAAGTAGTTCCTTCAATTGGCATTCTGCCGCAGAAGACATAGGATTTGCAAGTCCTGGAAGGATAAATTCTCAATTCCAAACGGCAACCATGACAGGAAACTTTGATTTTACCAATGATGTTTTTTCACCAGATAATGATGGTTTCGAAGATGTATTACAAGTTTATTATAAAATGGAAAAGGAAGGATTACTTGGAAAAGCTTGCATTTATGATGATCGTGGGAGATTAATACGCACCCTATTCACCAATTCCTTATTGGGATCTGAAGGCGTATTTTCATGGGATGGAGTAAGTGATCAACAAGTAAAAGCAAGTATTGGAATTTATGTCTTACTATTTGAAGCGTTTTCAACAGATGGAAGTGTGTTTTTTACTAATAAAAAAGCATGCACACTAGCTGGTAAATTGTAATTTTGAAATAAAAAAATGATTTCTCCAGGAGCTAAAAATTGGATTAGAAAATACTTTTCGTTAGTTCGAGAAGGTAGTTTTAGTTTGTCTAATGATTTGGTTTTTGATACAAATAAAAAAAAAGATGCTCATACTGCCATAATTGATATGGCAAATCAAACAGGTTTAACATTTGGAATACCCGTTTCACTTTTATTTACCTCAACGCTTAAACTAGAATTAACAGAAGAAGAACGCCTTAAACTATTACTCTTCGAATCCTTATTAGCAGTTTATCTTCAAAGTAATTTGGAAGATTTTGAAGAAGATAAGTTTATTGAAAGCATCTATAAATTCTATGCTTATGAAACTGAAGAAGGAAATCACGAATGGTTTTCATTTTTTTATTCTAAGGATAAATACGCTGCATTAGAACGCTTTTTTGCCAATCGAATTAAAATCAAAAGTCAGTTAAATGATACGAATTACTGGCTCAATCACCTTTCTAATAATTTTGTTTTTTTAGATGTTATATTATTTAAACGCTATTTAGAGAAAAAGACTTTAGGTTTTGCTGAGCATTATGAAGCATCCATTATTCAGTTATTAAAAACAATTATTTATGTTGCAAAAGCTGAAAATGGTATCAGTAAAAAAGAGAATAGATTAATTGAATTTTATATTGCTGCAGCAGATATTTCCGCTAAAAAGAGTAAAGAAATTAAAGTTTTTTTAGCAGAAGATCTTGTTGATTATTCCACTATTCATTTTTACAAATCAGATTTACTATTATCGCATTACACTTTTGAATTAGCTGCCTTTATTCTAGCCTTAAATGAGGATGCTCATACCTTTGAACAAGTTAAATTGGACAACTTAGGGCAATCTTTAGGACTAAACCAAGAAGAACGAAATACTATATTATGGCAATGCAAAGAATTTCTAACCCTGCATAGATCATCTATTAGTTTTTTACAAAGCAACTCAGAAACGAAATTAGTTTACTCCAATTTATCAAAACGATACCTTAAACTTTTAGGGCGCAGTAAGGGGAAATTTCTGAATGAAATGAGAGAAAGCAAAGAACTCATTGCATTAGTAAAAAAATCTACGCACACTGAATTGACAGCAAAAGAAAAGGAAATGGTGAAATCGCAATTTAAGGATATTTTAAAAAGCATGCCATCTTTAGCGATATTCATGCTTCCTGGAGGAGCCTTGCTGCTTCCTATTATTTTAAAATTGGTTCCTGATTTATTACCTTCGGCCTTTAAGGAAAATGATGTTGAAGTCTAATTATTTATAGGCTGGAAACAATCCAGTAATTCCTTCTTCGCTTGCAGAACATACTCCCCTTTCTGTTATTAAGCCAGTAATCAATCTTGCAGGAGTAACATCAAATCCAAAATTACTTGCAGGAGTTGTTTCTGGGCAAATTAAAACCTCTTCAATGGTTCCTGATTTAGTTTTACCAATAACATACTTAACTTCATTGGGATCTCTTTCTTCAATGGGTATTTCCTTAAGCCCATCTCTGATAGACATATCTAAAGTTGTTGAAGGCAAGGCAACATAAAAAGGAATGGAATTATCAAATGCTGCTAAAGCTTTAAGATAAGTACCGATTTTATTGGCAACATCACCAGTTCTAGTAGTTCTATCGGTGCCCACCAAAACCATATCCACTTGTCCATGTTGCATTAAATGTCCACCTGTATTGTCTACAATTAAGGTATGATCAATTCCATGACGGGTAAGTTCATACGCCGTTAAATTTGCACCTTGGTTTCGAGGTCGTGTTTCATCTACCCAAACATGCACTTTTATTCCTAGCGCCTGCGCTTGATAGATCGGAGAAGTGACTGTCCCCCATTTGATACAACCCAACATTCCAGCATTACAGTGCGTCAATATATTTACAGTTTCTCCCTTTTTCTTTTTTGCTATCGCAGAAATTAATTCCAAGCCATGAACGCCTATCATGCGACAAGTCTCTATATCTTCTTCCACAATTAAATGCGCTTGCTTCCACGCAGTTTCGAGAAGATTCTCAACATTCGACAATGATTTTTGCATGCGGTCTAAGGCCCAAAATAAATTAATGGCTGTTGGTCTTGAGGCACGCAATTCAATAAAAGCATTCTGCAAAAATGAAGATGGGAGTTGTTTTTCCTGCATTTCTTTCACTGCAAGATAGACACCATAAGCAGCAGTTGCACCAATGAGTGGAGCGCCACGAACGGTCATGTTTTTGATAGCAATAACCGCATCGGTATAAGTAATTAACTTTACAACAACAAATTGATGTGGAAGTAGGCGTTGATCAATCACTTCAACAAAGCGATCGTCAGTGGTCCAAATAGTACGAAAATCTGTAGGCATAGCCGGCTAATTATAAACCGAATGCTGCTTTAACAGGCGCAACAAAGTTCAATTCCTCCCAAGTAAACAATTCAACTTCAAAAGTTTTAGATTCACCGTTTGGTCCAATAAATGTTTTTGAAACTTTTTCATGTTTGCGTCCCATGTGACCGTAGGCAGCAGTTTCTGAATAAATTGGATTTCTAAGTTTTAATCTTTGTTCAATAAAATAAGGACGCATGTCAAATATTCCTTCCACTATCTTACTGATTTCACCATCTGTCATATTCACTTTTGATGTACCGTAAGTATTTACATTAATTGAGGTTGGTTTAGCAACTCCAATAGCATAAGAAACTTGAACTAATACTTCTTCGCATAATCCAGCAGCAACTAAATTTTTTGCAATGTGACGCGTAGCATAAGCGGCTGATCTATCTACTTTAGAAGGATCTTTTCCAGAAAATGCTCCACCACCATGTGCACCTTTTCCACCGTAAGTATCAACAATAATTTTTCGTCCTGTCAAACCTGTGTCTCCGTGAGGACCACCAATTACGAATTTACCTGTTGGGTTGATATGGTAGGTAATCTCATTATTAAATAAATGAGCATATTGTGGATATTTAGATTTTACTCTTGGAATTAAGATACTGATTAAATCAGCTTTAATTTTTGCTAACATTTCCAATTCCGGACCGAAATCATCGTGCTGGGTAGAAATAACAATTGCATCGATACGCACCGGCTTATTATCATCAGAATATTCTAAAGTAACTTGTGATTTTGCATCAGGGCGTAAATATTTAATGGCATCATTTTCTCTTCTTATTGCTGCTAATTCAATTAAAAGTGCATGAGACAAATCTAAAGCCAAAGGCATATAATTTTCAGTTTCATTAGTTGCATAACCAAACATCATTCCTTGGTCACCTGCACCCTGCTCTTCAGGATTAGTGCGCTCAACACCTTGATTAATATCAGAAGATTGATCGTGAATAGCCGACATAATTCCACAAGAATTAGCATCAAACATATATTCGCTTTTCGTGTACCCAATTTTTTCGATTACCCCTCTTGCAATTTTTTGAACATCAAGATAAGTATTGGTCTTTACCTCACCTGCCAAGATCACTAGACCTGTTGTTACAAGCGTTTCACATGCTACTTTTGATGTAGGATCAAAAGCCATGAAATTATCAATAAGAGCATCAGAAATTTGATCTGAAACTTTGTCTGGGTGTCCTTCAGAAACGGACTCGGAAGTAAACAAATAGGCCATTAGAATAGTTTAAGTGTGCAAAAATAAGAAATATCCAAAGATTGTTCGCTATGAATAAGTAAGTTGTACTTATTTAGGATAAAAATTTAGGTTTTCTTTTACCATTTTACGAAGCAGCGGATTCGGTCGATAGCGATCTTCTCCATAAGTTAATTGTAAGTCTTCTAGTCTCAATAAAATTTCATTCAATCCAATTTCATCAGCCCATTTCAATAGCCCTTTGGGATAATTAACACCCTTAGTCATGGCTAGATCAACGCCTTCAACACTGCTTACTTGCATAAATACAGCATCAACTGCTTCATTAATCAATAGGGCTAAGATTCTATCTAAAATTTCTTGTCCCAAGTCAATATCCTCCTTCGCTTTAATTGAAGTAGCATTTTCAGAATAATCATAAAATCCTTTTCCTGATTTTCTTCCAAAATAACCTGCTTCTTTATACCTCATTTGTGTCAACGAAGGTTTAAACCTTGGGTCGTAATAAAAAGCTTCAAAAACGGATTCGGTTACAGTATAATTTACATCATTTCCAATATAATCCATGAGAGTAAAAGGACCCATTTTAAAACCTCCCAAAGAAGTCATGGCCCAATCGATGGTTGCGAAGTCAGCTATTCCTTCTTCAAATATTCTTAAAGCCTCTCCATAGAAAGGTCTTGCAACACGATTGACAATAAACCCAGGAGTATCCTTACACAATACTGCTGTTTTTCCCCAAGCGCCAATTAAAGTCATTACACCATCAATCACCTTTTGGGAAGTTTGAACGGCAGGAATAATTTCAACCAAAGGCATCAATGGTGCGGGATTGAAAAAATGAATCCCAATTATTCTGGAAGGATTTTTAAGTACAGAACCAATAGAAGCAATGGATAAAGAAGAAGTATTGGTCGCCAAGATACAGGTATCACTTACGATTTCCTCTAATGACCTAAAAACGGAATGTTTAATGGCTAAGTTTTCTACAATGGCTTCAATAACGAGCGAACAAGAAGCAAGACTAGTATTGTTTATTTCATATTGTATAGCGGAAGATATAGAACTCTTTTGATCAGAGGTTATTTTTTCCTTTGAGAGTAATTTGTTTAAAATAATTTCCAAATTAGCTTTTGCAAGATCTAGTTGTGCTTGATTTTGATCCACCAAAATAACTTGATGTCCTGCTTGTGCCGCCACTTGTGCGATACCAGCACCCATTGTTCCTGCACCTATGATACCAATTACCTGTTTCATTACTAATTATTTACCTGTAAAAATAGCGTTTCTTTTCTCAAGAAAAGCAGCAACTCCCTCCGCAAAATCAGAAGTGTTTCCTGCTGTAACTTGATATTCTAATTCGAGTGCTAATTGTGCTTCCAAAGTATTGTTCCAAGAAGCATGCAGAGCAGCTTTGGTTAATGCAAGCGCTTTTGTTGGCATGGTCGCCAAATTTTTGGCAAATGCAGCAATCTCAGAATCAAATGATTCCTCATCAATAGACTTATAAATCATATTCATTTGTACAGCATCTTGAGCACTCACTTTTTCACCTGTCATCATTAGTGCCATAGCTTTTTGTTGACCAATCAAACGCGGCAGTATAAATGTTCCACCGGAATCTGGAATGAGTCCAATTTTTGAAAATGCTTGAATAAAGCTTGCTGAATTTTTCGCAATAACAAAATCACATGCCAATGCAATATTAGCTCCGGCTCCGGCGGCTACGCCATTAACTGCAGCAATAACCGGCTTATTCATTTGAGTGATTTTTAGAATAATTGGGTTGTAATGATGTTCTACAATATGCGCCAAACCTGGTCCATTCGGATCGATAGCTTCCCCTAAATCTTGTCCAGCACAAAAGGCCTTTCCTTCTCCAGTAAGAACAACAACCCTAACATCATCATCGGAATAACATTGATCTAAAGCAGCTTGAAGTTGAAGTGCCATAGATCCATTAAACGAATTATAAACAGAGGGACGGTTTAATATTAGCGTACAAACACCAGCCTCAACTTTTCTTATAATTTCCATATTATTGAATTTAGTTTTATTTATATAAAGAGGCCAATTGCTTGGCTCTTTGACGAATTGTTTGCCTCAGGCTTTCGGGAGCAAGTACCTCTATTTCACCACCATAACTTAAAATAGTACGAATTAATTCTTCAGAAATCAAAATTTTAAGTGTGAAGATGGTGCTTCCACTTTTTTGCTTTTCAATTTTTTGGGAGTGATGAAATGGTTGTGAATTGATATAGCGCGCTGCTACTTTATCTGCTTCAAATTTTATTTTTTCAGGCTTCCCTTTAAATGAAGTTATTCCAATAGTATCTTGAAAATAACTGGCAGCATCAAAACTTTCCGGAACAACATATACAGTACTTGAACATACTAAGTCAGAAATCCTATCTAGAGCATAAGTTATGATATCTTCCTTACTCAAATCGAAGGAAATTAAATACCAACGATTTCTATATTCTTTTAAAAAAAGAGGTGAACATTGTCTTGGTTTAGAAATACCAGAAATAAAACTTTCATACTGAAAATCAACTAAAGTTTTGGCGCGAATTGCGGACAATAAATCAGGTAAAAATTGATTGCCACCCAAAGATTTAGCAGATTCAAAACTCACAAATTGATTCACATCACTTTCTTGATCACTTCCCATGGCAACACGATCCACAATTTTATCAATGGCATTACCAAACTGCTGAAAGAAGGGAACTTCTCGAAATTGTTGAAGTGTATT
>CANJQZ010000049.1 GCA_947476515.1 Flavobacteriales bacterium | reverse complement strand
TTAATCAAAAACAATCTTCATTTCAACGCGTCTATTTTTCTGACGACCTAAGTCTGTTGTATTATCTGCGATTGGTTTTGTTTCACCGAAGTATTCAGTAATCATTCGGTTTCCATCAATTCCTTTTCCAATCAAATAGTTTTTAAGCGCTTCAGCTCTTTTCTTAGAAAGTATAAGATTGGCCTGTGCTTCACCAACATTATCAGTATGTCCAGAAATCTGAAGTTTCCATGTAGCTTTCTTACTTAATACTATTGCTAACTCTTCTAATGAAGGGAAGGAAATAGGAAGAATAACATCTTTTCCAAAGGCAAATTCTAAAGCATCAAAAGCAGTTTTCAATACTTCTTCTACTTCTTTTTCAATCACTGGACAACCTTTATTCGAAATTGGTCCCACTGTATTCGGACAGTCATCATCCTTATCTAACAAGCCATCTCCATCGCTATCTTTTTCAGGGCAACCTTTATTAGATTTTGGCCCTGCTAATAATGGACAATCATCATCTTTATCTAAAATTTTATCTCCATCTGTATCTGGCCAAGGACATCCTTTATTATCAATAGGGCCTGCTATATTTGGACAATCATCTAAGTAATCAAAAATTCCATCTAAATCTGTATCTGGACAACCGTTGTTTTTTCGAGGACCAAAGTTATCTGGACATAAATCATCCGCATCAGTAATACTATCATGATCTTTATCTGGACATCCTTTTAGGTAAGCTACACCGGCAATTGTTGGACATTCATCTTCTTTATCCATTATATCATCCCCGTCTGTATCCGGACAACCTTTAAATTTGGGTAATCCAGCAACTTTAGGACAGTCGTCAATTTGATCCATAATTTTATCACCGTCTGTATCTGGGCAACCATTAAATTCAGCAATTCCAGGAACCGTAATGCAATCATCTTTGCTATCAGGTATTCCATCTAAATCTGTGTCAGGACAACCTTTAAAGGACCAAACACCAGGCACTTCCTTACATTCATCTACTTTATCAGAAACTTTATCCAAGTCTTTATCTTTAACTTTTGTATAAAGAATTGGCAAGCGTATTCCTGCAAAAAATTCCGGACCCCTAATATTCCCTCTTGCTAATAGCAATCTGAAATCAGTTATTCCTAATGTGAGCGGCCCTAATCTGGTAGCAATTCCAGCTTTAAATCCTGAGTATGTATTGATAGAAAGAGGAATATACAATCCAAACCCTGCGACATCAAAACTTGGTGTAATCGAGAATTGATTTGGCACTTTTACCTTGGTATCCTTTCCTTTAGAAATTAAGTTCAACATACTTGTTGCATTCACATAAAAGCCTTTCCATATATGGTAATCAACTTGAAAACTTAATGCAGATGGCGTTCTCATAGTAAAATAATTTGCCGTATCTTGACTTGCTGTCCAGCTATTATCATTAGGTTGATTAATTAAGCTATCAATTGTTTGATCAAAACCTAAGAAACTTGTAGCCCCTGAAAATGAAGTCATGTCAAATTCGCTATTTGAATTAACACTAAAATTACGGCTCAGACCACCTTTTTTAAATTTCATTCCACCAAGATCTAATAAGGAAGCTCCTACACGGAGTTTATATTTATTTTTATTTCTAGCCCAAATATTCGTTTCACCATCCATATCATATTTGTAATCCTTGTAATTTTCGCGCCATTCATATACAACACCTAAATCAATTCCCATTCCAAAAGTTGACGACTTTTTGGCATATTCTTGCCAATTGGTTCCATTTAATTGTGCATTAGGAGAAGTTAGTTTATCTAAATTATTTGAATAACCGTAGTTAAAGTCACCTGTTAAACTATATGATGTATCCTTATTTTTAATGTCATAGTTGAAATTTTTGGTGTAAAAGTATGCGGCTGTAAATCCTGCAAGGTATTTAATGGTTCCACCCACTTTTAAAAAATGTTCACCATCATCCTTAATTACTTGACCGTAATTAAATCCATATTCTGTCCAAGCTAGATGATTAATATTCAATATTTTTTCATTGAACTTCTGATTCCATAAAGGTTGATAATCCATGCCATTTTCAGCTAGCACAGCAAGTTTTGGATCTAGGTTATCTATATTAGTAATTGTTCTCGCTTTCGCGATAAATCCTATAGCAATTTTAGGTGATAGATGAAAAGCAAAATTCATTAAATCAATTTCTACATTGTTGTAGAGTCCCATTGCTTTTTTTGAATCTTTATTATAATTATGAATTACAAAACGATCAATGAAAGTTGAGTCTGGATTTGGCCAAATATTACTTTGAACAGAATCAAAAGATTTTGCCCACCAAAACCCTCCATTTCCTTGTGCATCGCGCATAGCCGTGGCATTAAACGAACCGAAATTTTGTGTTAAATTGAAATTTAAACTTGCAATATTTAAATCAAATTTATAGCGACCATCAACAAAACTAGCCGGTTGAACAGTGGTTCCCATCACACCTGAATAGTTGCTCTGCTGAAAACCAAGATAATTTTGCGCTCCAACAAAACCAGTAATAGAAATTAGTATAAGAGTAAATAGGTTTTTCATAATCAATAGCTATTATATTGTATTAGTAAATTCCCTAACAGCGTTGTTGTTGATGTTCCTGACGCTCCGAATGGAGTTACTTGAACTTCAGTACTTGCATGTTGGATTTTTGTATTTAGTTTTTCTCCTTTGGTGTTGTAAAATAAAACTTTATTTTCGACACCATCAAAAATTGTAATCAATATATCATTTCCAATCTTAGTAGTTGAAATATTCGAAAACTCTCTAACTGGGATTAATTTGTTCCAGATAGTCTTACCTGAACTATTTATGTTTTTCAATTGACCCCCATTAGTAAACAACAAATGAAGAACATTATCCTCGATATAACTTTTTTGCAATTCCCAAATTCCATCTATTGGCAAGGATTTTTTAACGCCATTCGATTTTAATAAGTAGTAGCTATTTCCTTCTATAAAAGTTAAGTCACCGTTTTCATGTAAATTAAAATCTGTCGAATTCAAAGGAAGTGCAGAGGAACGAATTATTTTCTTTGTTGCTAAATCAATAATGCAATAATTCGATTTAGTTTTTAGTGCACAGCACACTTTATTTTTTATAATAAAAGCATGGAATAGTTCAATTTCTTCCTTCTCATTTATTGCGAAAAGTTTCGCTCCTTTTTCATTAAATGAAAGGAGTTGTTTATCATGGATTAATAAATATTGAATTGCGTCTTTATTTTTAATTCTAATTGGGTTTAAGTCAAATTCTCCTTTTAAATTAAGTATACTGCGCCCCATCTTATCGATAATTTCACAATTATTTTCAAATAATAGAGCAATATGTTCACTTTCATCGTTGGAATACTCTAGTTTTTTAGGAGCTAATTTCAAGGGGCTTGGACAAGAATGAGACCATTTTTTCATTCCGTTTTTGTATCCTTGAAGCGCTTGATTCTCTGTAAAAACGACCAAATTACCTCTTCCTGCTAATGCTGTAAATAGAATAACATTACTTCCAGGATTCATGTTGAAGTAATCTTTTTCTTCTTCGTTGGAAGTCTCTGATTTTTGAGCACCTAATTTGACAGTAGTTTGAACTTTTTTGTACTTAAAGGCACTGATAGAATAGACTTGATTGTTGGATATGAATCTTTCAGAAATATTGATTGGAAGATAATAGTGAAAGCGATCAAACAATTCGTTATTTGTTGAAAGGGTATGCCCCATTTCAATTTCAGTTAAAACCATGTCTAGAATGGCTTTGTCACTTGAAACCATGGCAAAGTCATTCAATTCAGAAATATAACCCCCCACTTTCCGTAGCGCTTCATCTTCAGAACTTAGAATGATAGATTTGAAGTATCCAAAATCGCCATTCTCTTCATTCAAATTCAGTTCCTCATTCAATAATTGTATGGGACTTTGTCCATCAATTAAATCAAAAATATAAACTACGCCTCCATTAATTCTAAGCTCAACAATACCTGTTGAAATACACTTAGACAATACGCAGTTTTTAAATATTTTATCTTCAGCCTCTAAATAGTTTTTTTCGAAAAAATGATAACTTTCGAAATTGTTTGGCACCACCTCAGAAAATGCATCTCTATCATCAATTAAGTTTTTCTTTTTAATTTTAAATGAACACCATTTATAACTAATTTGTGCATCTTCTTTCTGATAAATATCTGATATTTCTGTAGCATCATTTCTAAAATCTACTATTGAAAAACTGGCCTGTTTATCGGTTTTAAAAGCCTGTTTTTCAAGTGGACTTATTTTTAATTCATTGTTGTGCAGAATGAGTTGTTTACCTTTATAATTTCCTATGTATTTTCCATATTTAAATGAATTTAACCCTGTCATTTCAAATGGAAATATCCCTTTTTTCATTAAATGATTGACTAAACTTTTGGTCCATTTCTCAGTGATCTCAATTACAATTATAGGCCTATTCTGACTGATAAAAACAGAATTGTTTCGCGGTAGATTTTTCGCAATGGAGGCATAGATATCTTTATTGCTGCCTAAAGTTGAAAAACTAGTATTTTCCCAGTTGAATTCATCAATATGATGAATTGCTAAAACAGTACTATCTTCAGTTCCAAAGGAACATAAAAAGTCATTGCCTTCGCTAGGTTTTAAAATCGCTAGCGCTGTATAGATGATCCAACACAGGCAAAGAATCAAAACAATTATACCTGAAATTCTCTTGAGCATGTAATTTTATTTACAACAAAATTACCTCCAAATCAACTCCATTCTATTGATGATGTGAGAATAAATGAACATCAAATTGTTTACTTTGAAAACTTAATTAGGGTTTATTCGATAACAATTGAAAGGTTTTGCGATGATGAATACATGCGCCATGTTTTTCAATGGCAATTCGGTGCGCAATTGTTGGGTATCCTTTATTTTGTTTCCATTGGTACTCTGGAAACTTATTATGTAATTCATGCATGATCTCATCTCTATAAGTCTTGGCTAGAATTGAAGCTGCAGCGATCGATTGAAATTTATCATCGCCTTTAATCACACAAGTATGGGGGATATTTTCATAGGTCTTAAATCTATTTCCATCTATTAGAATAAATTCAGGCTGTGTTTTTAATTCACTTAAAGCCATCTGCATAGCTTCAATACTTGCATTAAGTATATTTATTTCTTCAATTCTTCTTGGTGATACTGCGGCAACTGCATAAGATAATGCGTCTTTTTCTATTTGAATTTTTAAAGATAGCCTCTGCTTTTCATTTAATTTTTTAGAATCCATTAAACCCGCAATAGGCTTACTCAATATTACTGCAGCTGCAACTACAGGGCCGGCTAAGCAACCCCTCCCAGCCTCATCGCAACCCGCCTCCAACAAATTTTCATTCAAACAAAATAAAAGGGAATTCATAGTAACCAATTTCTTAATTTATAATTATATTAGCTAAACTCTATTTTTATGAAAACTATATTTTTACTATTATGCGTCACTTTTAGTTCACTTGTTTTGTTTTCTCAAGAAGCAACAATTGACAGTAAAGTTAATTTTCTTAAAGACAAAGAACTAGGAAAATTTGAATTTAATCTTCCATTTGATTCAAAACAAGAGGCAGTTGATCAATATGCAAAATATTACATTAATTATTTTACAGTCGATTTTTCAGAAACATCGCATATTGTTAAAATTAGCATGATTGAGAACTCACAAGAAAACAGGAAGATCATCATAAGATTTTTAGGAGCGAATCAAATCCAAAATGTTGTAATTGATAAGAGATCATACACATTATTGGATTTCTATACCAATTTTCTACAATAGTTCGATCAACTTTTAATCCTTATATTGCTTGGAATTAATTAGGTTGAACAGTGTTAAATATCTTTCTTGCTTGAACGAAACAGTACCATATAGACAATAACTGTAGAAATAAGAAAGGTAAGAATAGGAATAATGATACTTCCCGATAAGAAAAAGCATACCAGATTGATAGGTATAAAAAATATAATCAATAGGTGATAGCGCCCTTGATTTTTTTTATCTGAAGGCATATGTCTTATTTGGGGTAATACAAAAGTCTAGTTTTATATCCATGTCATTGCTGTCTTCTATTTTGTCTATTGGATCAAAGTGCGAGAGTCCAATTTTGATACAATTACCCCTGCAGGAGGATAGGAATTTATCATAAAATCCTTGACCATAACCCACCCGATTTCCTTCTTGATCAAAGCACAATAAAGGAACCAATACATAATCAATCCTTAAAACATCGCATATGTTTCCATAGATAGGCTCTGGAATTCCGTGTTTATTGTTTTTAATTTGAGCAGCCCCCTCATATATGAAAAGCTCCATTTTTTTTTCTTTAAAGTCAGTGCGAGAAACGCAGACACTTCCACCACTTTTAATTATTATTTGAATAATAAATTTGGTGTCAATTTCATTAAATTTTTGAATAGGTAAAAAAACAGACACGATTTTACCTTTAAAATCAAATGATGTGATTTGATCTGCACATTTTTTTGAAATATCAGACAGTAAATCTGGATTTATAAGGTTTCTTTTTTTTATGTAGAAATCCCTTAAATCAGCTTTTTTATTCATATTCCAAAGATACTTATTTGGATTGAATCTATATTATTCATAAAAAAAGTTATTTTATTATGAAAACCAACTTTATACTTAATTTTACTATCATATATATGAAGATGAAGTACAACAACTATTTTTTTGCTTTAGGTTTTATTTTTCTTGCTCATTTCAGTTTTTCACAAGATGAGCCTTTAGTCCCTGAAGTGGAAGAAGAATTGGATTATACCTTTACTGGAACGCGCGTTATAAACGGACATTCTGTTGAAATGCTTTCTAAAGGAACTATGGAATTCAGAATAGAACATAAATTTGGTGATATTGCTGGTACTAATGGAGGCGTTCAGACTATGTTTGGATTTGATAATCTATCAGATATGCGCATTGCTTTAGAATATGGCGTAAGTGAAAAATTTATGGTCGGTTTTGGAAGATGCAAAGGAACAGGAAGTCCATATAGATCTTTACTTGATGGGTTTGCTAAATACAATGTTTTGAAACAAAAAAAAGGAGTGTCGCCAATTACCATGACAGTTGTTGGTACCGGAGGATTCACCTATATGACTGCTAGCTCCGACCAAAGTTTAGTTTCTCATTTCCCTAAAACTTCTCACCGATTTTCCTATGTCACTCAAATCAATATGGCAAGAAGATTTAATGACAGACTCAGTCTTTCTGTCATGCCAACTTTTGTTCATCGAAATTATGTAGCTGCAAATGATTATAATGAATTGTTCGCTTTAGGCGGTGGAATTCGTTTTAGAATTTCATCTAGATTTGCTTTATTAGGTGAGTTCTATCATGCATTTAGCTCTGAAACTATGCGTCAAGGCTATACAAATAGTATTGCAATTGCATTAGAGTGGTTTACATTCGGTCATAATTTTACTATAAACATTACCAATTCAACTGGAATAGGAGAATTACAGTTTATACCTTATACAACACAAAAGTTGTCTCTAGGTCAATTTAGGCTTGGTTTTTGTGTTGGAAGAAAACTAACAAAAGGATAATTATGAAAACAAAATTTTCTTATTTAATGTTCGGAAGCATCTTGTTTGCTTCAGCAGCTTTGACATTTGCTCCAATCGATAATTTTGAAGTAATAGAAGGTCATTCCATTGAGTTTAAAAGTAAAGATCCTTCAGGGTCCTTTAAAAAATTAGATGGCACAATTGATTTTGATGATGCAAATCTTGCAGAGTCAAAATTCAATCTATCCATTGATGTTGCTTCAATTAATACTGGTAATGGAATGATGAATAAAAAAGCACAAATTGAAGAGTGGTTTAATGGAGCAAAATTCCCAACAATTAAATTTAAATCAACTAAAGTTGAAAAAGTTGGCTCTAATTATCAAATTACTGGAAATATAACGATGAAAGGAATTACAAAGGAATATGTAATCCCTGCCACGAAATCTCAAGAGGGTAAAAAACTTGTATTTAAAGGCACTTTCTATGTAGATCGATTAGAGTTTAAGGTAGGGCATAAAAGTGATGTGGTTCCCAGTAAAATGAAAGTAATTTATTCTATACCAGCTTTGCAAAAATAGCAAAATGTCGAAATTGAATTTTGCTTTTCTACTTAGTTTAATTTCTGTCGTAATTTCTTTTATTTATTTCAGATTATTTCAGATTTATTTGTTTGATTTCTCTATGGTTGTGCCCTTTTGGAGATTGTTCGCGATGATAGTCTTTCTTTCTTTTTGTATCACCTGGTTGAATGGTTTTTGTACAACTAAGCGATCTCATATAATTTTTAATTTCGCACTTGTTTTTGTTACTTTATTAAGCATTCTTTATCCCATTCAGGCTAGAATTTATAATCAATATGAAGATTTTTTTCCTGCATTTGCTATTCCCTTACATTTTATGGTTCCTTTATTTTGGCTTTCACTTCACCCTTTACTTTTAAAAAATGAAAAATAACAAATTTCTTGTCTTGGTTTTTCTTGGCTCTTGCCTATTTATTTCTTTAAGCTCTTGTCGAAAAGATAAGATTCAGTCGACAGTTGACACCAATTGCATAGATACAGTTTCCTTTAGTCAGGCAGTACTTCCTATTATTCAGCAAAACTGTACAGGATGTCATGATGTAGGAAATAGTACCCCTTATACTTTGACGAATCACACTAATATTTCGAATAATGCATTAGCTGTTATAGGGTCAATGCACGGGCAATCATATAATCTAATGCCTCAAGGAGGACCTGCATTGCCAGATTCAATAATTCAATTTGTTCAATGTTGGATCAATCAAGGAAAATTAAATAACTAGTCTTTTAAGTCACGCGCCTTTTTCGAATAGAATCCATTCTCTAGAATAATTTGCTCCTTTAATTTAGAATAAAGCGATTTTCTTTCTAGTGATTTATAAGTCAAACATAGATACCATTGACTTTCCTCTTTGAAATTAGTGAACTTATTAATTTCAAGGCGGAGTAATAATTTTTCCGCTTCTAAAAATTCACCTGAGTTGTAGTTGCAAAGCGCGCCATAAAACAAGGCATTTACATCATCTGGATAGGTTTGCAGTATTTCTTTAAATCGTGAGGCAGCTTCAATGTATTTTTTCTTTTCAAAATAGTGCAGCGACTTCTCAAGAAAATTAAAATAACTAACTTCGACTGCATATTTCGGTTCGACCTCGTTCGTGTATTTACTTTCTTGATCCGCTGGCGTCCCATTCAATACATCGATTTTTTTATCTAATGGCTTATTCCTATAATAGCGGTAATCCAAAACTTTAAAATCTAATAAATAGGTCTCTTTCGCCTTATTGGAAGGCTTGAATTCGATCTTAATAGGCTCAATTTCCTTTACTGGCAGTCTCTCGATGCTGGTTTCTTCAGGCTTATTAAGATTATTATCAGACGAAACCGCTAGATTAATTTTTCTTTGAGCGCGAAAATCTTTTTTTATTTGTTTAGGCTCTGTAAGTTGATTGGTGACAATTAATTTTTCCTGATGCTGATTAAGATTAACCTTAACTTGAAATTGACTCTTATTTTTTTTAGTTTGAAGATCAGATGTAGTATCTTGTTGATTCCGGGAGATAACAAATAGAAGTGTTATTACAAATAAAACAAAAACCACACTATAGGTTATTAACCCAAATTTTTTGGGGTATAGCTTTTCCTTTATAGAATCAATCGCATTCAGATCAGCACCTTCTAGCGTCCATCCATCAAGTGCTTCTGATTCAAAACTATCGTCAATGGAGGCTTGCTCCATTTTATTGCGCACCTTAGCATCACCTTTAATATAGTTATTTATGCTTTCTTTATTGAGCATTTTTATTTGGATTAGTCATGAGTATTTTTAAATTTCTTTTTCCATTTTGAAGATGACTTTTCACCTCATTAAGCGTCATATTTTCTTCAATTGAAATTTCTTGGTAACTTTTCTTATCGATATAAAACTTTTGAACGCAATTTTTTTGGTGAATTTGCAATTTATTAATGCAAGCGTTTAAATCAATAATTGAAAGCTCTAAAATTTCTTTTTCAGATATTGAATCAGTTTCATTTAAGGTATCGCTATTTAATAAAGTATCTTCAAAAGTTATATTATTAAATGAACTCTTCCTTAACTTCATCAGGCATTCATTTCTAACGAGTACATGAAGCCAAGATTTAAAAAATTGAATTTCATGTTTTTTAATTTTCTCTCCTAATGCTGAAAAGATCATAAGTGTTAGATCTTCAGCATCTTCTGTTTGCTTTAAATATTTCATGCAAACACCATAAACTAGGTAGGCATAGCGATCGTAAAAAACTTCAAGACATTTATTATCACCCTTCGCTTTATAGGCGAAAATTAATTCAGCATCTGTGAGGCCTTTTAATTTTGTATGACTTGACTTAAAGTTTAACATATATTATTTCCTAGATGCAAGTTGTAAAAATATTCCATAAAATTTCAATAAATCGTAACCTTTCTGCAGTTTTCGGGTATTAGATTCTGTTTTCAAAAATTTTTTCCAAAAAAAGATTGCTAAAACAAAAAGAGTATGTATCTTTGCACCCCGCAATTGACGAACGCGTCATAAATTAATGTGGATTTAATAGGTTATTAATTTAGGAATAGGTTAATGATGGCAATAAAGAGTTCATTGAAATATTGAGGAATAAGGAAACAGCGATTAAGAACAAAACAACATCTCTAAGTCTCAGAAAAATTCAAAGTTATTATACAACGGAGAGTTTGATCCTGGCTCAGGATGAACGCTAG
>CANJQZ010000048.1 GCA_947476515.1 Flavobacteriales bacterium | reverse complement strand
TTCTTATAAAACCACCTTACCCTTTCAGCAGCAAGTGAAAGCTAGTATTGGAATTGATAGTGAAGAAATTAGAAATGTCCTTCAAAATAAATTAGCCCATAACCTACCTTTTTTACCTAAGACAATGAAACGAAATACACCTAATTATTTAAGACTAGGTTCCAATGGATTTCCGGTTTATACTAAATCAGATCGCCGAAATGACCGACTATTTTTGCAAATAGGAACAAATGGAGATTGGTCTCAATAATCAATAATGTTTATTAATTTTGTATCCTAAAATAAAATCATGAATGTACCGGTAACAGTTTATGCTGAAATGACCCCAAATCCTTCTACAATGAAATTTGTAGCGAATAAATATTTATTAATTACCGGCGATTCAGCTGAGTTTTCAAGTAGGGGTGAAGCAAAAGGATTTTCTCCAATGGCGGAAGAACTTTTTAATTTTCCTTTTGTGAAAAATGTTTTCATTGCAGCTAACTTTGTTACGATAACAAAAACAGACAATGTTCCTTGGGATTTTATCAATATGGAATTGCGAGAATTTGTCAAAAATTGGATAGGTGCAGGGAAAGATGTTCTAATTCAGATGCCTTTACCTAAGGTGAATGAAATTGAGAATTCAGATGAACCCGTATTAGATTTTTCCGAAAGTGAATTAGACGATGCTATTAAATCTTTATTGGACCAATATGTTCGACCAGCAGTAGAAAATGATGGTGGTGCTATTGATTTTTTAGGGTTTAATGATGGGAAAGTTACGGTGCGTATGAAAGGATCTTGTGCTGGTTGTCCCTCTTCTACAGCAACACTTAAAGGTGGTATTGAGAATCTTTTAAAACAACATTTACCAGAAGTAACTGAAGTTGTTGCCATCAATGGTTAAAAAAGACTAAAAAAACCTTAAACATATTCGTTTATAGCTTGTTTATACTTAACTTTAATAGTGATGAACAAGTAGCTCTGATGGACACTTTTTAATTGGGTCCAAAACGCATCAAATCGATAACGATAATAATAGAATAAACATGAATGTTGTAAATGTGGACCTTAAGGACGAGTTAAAGCGTTTTTTTGGTTTCAAGCAGTTTAAAGGGGAGCAGGAAAAAATCATTCAAAATGTTTTTTCGGGTAGAAATACCTTTGTTATTATGCCAACAGGTGGCGGTAAATCTTTGTGTTATCAATTACCTGCTTTGGTATGTGAAGGAACAGCAATCATTGTTTCTCCGCTCATTGCCTTGATGAAGAATCAGGTAGATGCCATGCGACAGGTAAGTGATAGTGATGAAATTGCACATTTTTTAAATTCCTCGCTTACTAAAGCGGATATATTAAAGGTTAAAAAAGACATACAGGACGGTAAAACCAAAATGTTATATGTAGCACCTGAATCCTTAACCAAACAAGAAAATATTGATTTTTTAACTTCAGTAAATATTTCCTTTTTTGCAATCGATGAAGCACATTGTATTTCTGAATGGGGTCATGATTTTAGACCCGAATATAGAAGATTGAGAGAGATTTTCGAGAAAATTTCTAATGTTCCCATTATTGCGCTTACTGCTACAGCAACCCCTAAAGTTCAACATGATATTCAGAAAAATTTGAATATGTTGGATGCTGATGTCTTCCAATCTTCTTTCAATAGAGATAATTTATTCTATGAAATTCGCCCAAAGAAAGAGGTTGAAAAGCAAATCATTCGATATATAAAAGGGCATGCTGGAAAAAGTGGCATCATTTATTGTCTTAGCCGCAAGAAAGTAGAGGAAATCGCTGAATTATTGCAAGTCAATGGGATTCAAGCCCTGCCTTATCATGCTGGATTGGACGCTGCATCAAGAGCAAAGCATCAAGATATGTTTTTGATGGAAGATGTTGATGTAATTGTAGCGACAATTGCTTTTGGAATGGGTATTGACAAACCAGATGTTCGCTATGTAATTCATCATGATATTCCGAAATCTCTTGAGAGTTATTATCAGGAGACAGGTCGTGCTGGTCGTGATGGAGGAATTGGTGAGTGTATTGCTTTTTATAGCTATAAAGATATTGAAAAATTAGAAAAATTCTTGCAAGGAAAACCCATAACGGAGCAAGAAATTGGTCGACAATTACTCAATGAAATTGTTTCTTATGCTGAAACTTCAGTATGTAGAAGAAAGTTTATTCTACATTATTTTGGTGAAACTTTTGATGAGAAATTATGTGAGGAGCATTGTGATAATTGTAAAAATCCTCGAGAGAAAAGAGAAGGTGAAGAAAATGTATTGCAATTGCTTGAAGCAGTTCTTTTGCTTGATGAGACTCAAAAATCAAAGCATTATTGCGCCTATCTTTCTGGTAATGTAACTTCAGATATTAAAGCTTATAAGCACGATCAATTGCCAACATTTGGAGTAGGAAAAGAAAAAGATGAGCATTTTTGGAATGCTGTGATTCGTCAAGTTACTCTTGGCGGTTTGTTGTATAAGGATATCGAAACCTTTGGTACTCTTAAATTAACAGATGCTGGAAATGCTTTCATCAAACATCCAACATCTTTTAAATTACTGAAGGAGCATGATTTCTCAGGAACAGATGATGATGATTCCATCATTCAAACCGGAGGAAAAGAAGGTGTCTTTGATGAATTATTATATGGTCAATTAATTGATTTAAGAAAAACAATCGGAAAGCAAATGGAATTACCTCCTTTTGTTATTTTTCAAGAGCCTTCACTTAAGGATATGTGTTTCCAGTATCCAATAACACTGGATGAATTAACTCATATTCAAGGTGTAGGTACAGGAAAGGCGCAGCGTTTTGGTGAACCATTCGTAGCTTTGATCGCTGATTATGTTGAGCAACATTCAATTGAACGCCCCTTAGACATGGTGGTCAAGTCATTGGTTAATAAATCAGGACTTAAAGTTCAATTGATACAAAATATAGACAGGAAGCTTCCTTTGGAGGATATTGCGAAATCTCAAGGAAAAAATTTCAATGATATCCTAGATGAAATCGAGTCGATAGTTGCATCAGGAACAAGAGTGAATATCAATTATTATATCAACTCTTTATTAGATGCAGACAATCAAGAAGAGATCTTTGATTATTTTAATGGAGCCGAAACAGAAGACCTCATCACAGCCTATCATGAATTTGATGGATTGTATACTGAGGAGGAATTGCGATTGGTACGGATTCGCTATATGAGTGAAGTAGCGAATTAATCAAGTGCTTTTATTTTAACACTTCAGCTATCGAGTTTTTTGATACAGCGTGGTAATTCGATTTACAGCCCTCAAATACTTCTTTCGCCCATTTTTTATCTGCTGGATTTATACTCAAGGCTCTGTATATCGGCATTAAATATTTTCTCCTGCCTACCTTTGAAATGAATTTTTTAATTTCTGGTTTTAATTTAGTCGTATTTCCTTTTTGAATATTCAATACCAACCACTCCGTCAAAATCTCACTATTGTTCCAAGTGCTGAAATGCATTGCATTATCAGCTTTGTTTAATTGACCTACCGTGATCTTATCGTCTAAGTTTCTAATAAATACTTGCCATTCTTGAACTATAAAATCATCTCGTTTGATTTGTTGTACCACTTTAACTTTCTTCTTTTTACGCTTACCTTTTATCTTTTTATATATATAATGAATCTTTGGTTCAAATACCGGCTGACCAGCACTAAAATTTTGAGCCAATTGAGTCATGTTTTGTAAGCGTGTGGAAACAATTTTTATACAGTTATTAGGCAAGCCCTCTTTATAAATCCATTCATTATAATTGAATTTAATATTGTTCGGATCTAGCAATATTTCTTGCAAGGTAGATTCAAATTGTTTGCTGTTTATGGTTTTGAATTTGAAAGATTCAAAATAAGAATTTAAAAATTCATCCAATTTCTCTCTGCCCACTTTATCTTCCAAAGTTTTCAGAAAAAAGGCACCTTTTACATAGGCAATTTGAGTCATGCCATCATCTGGATTTCTATTTTTTAATTTAAGGTGAAGTTTAGTGTCTTCGGGATGATCACCAGAAGAAATTTCTTTCATTTCTTGTTGCATCTCAAAGAATTCAATTTCAGCAAGAATATCGGCTACTTCTTTACCATAAATCTCCTCCATGATGCGTTCTTCAAAGTATACGGTAAATCCTTCATTGAGCCAAAAATCATCCCATGAGTTATTGGTAACGAGGTTACCTGACCAAGAATGTGCTAACTCATGTGCTATAACTGACACTAAACTTTTATCCCCGGTTAATAGCGTGGGATTTGCAAAAGTCAATCTAGGATTTTCCATTCCTCCAAAAGGAAATGAATAGGGTAGTACCAGAACATCATACTGTCCCCATTGATATTTTCCATATAATTTTGAAGCAGCGTCCATCATTTTTGGAAGGGCATCAAATTCTTCGGCACAAGCATCAATTAACTCTTTTTCTGCATAAACGCCTGTATTTCCGCCATAGGAATGGTAAGCAATGTCTCCAACGGCTAAGGCAATAAGATAAGATGGAATGGCCTTTTCCATCGTGAAATAATAAATTCCAGTTGAATTTTTTTTACTCGGATTTTTGGCACTCATTAAAGCAAGTAAATCACTAGGTACTTTGACCTGAGCAGCATAAGTGAAACGATTGGAAGGTGAATCTTGAATTGGAATCCAAGTTCTTGTTAGAATGGCTTGCCCTTGTGTATATAGAAAAGGTTTAGTTTTAGAACTTGTCATCGCTGTATCTAACCAATCTAATGCTTCAGATGCATTGGTGGTTTGATAATAAATATTGACTTGATTAGTCTTTTTTGAAATACTAACAATCAATGGTTGGCCTAGAATCGAATCAGTATCCATTTTACCAATCATGAAATCAGTTTCCCTTTCGTTTCCTTTAGGACCTAAGGTTACCTTTTTAATTTGTAAACCTTTGATGTCAAAAATAGCAGAACCAGTACCCTTATTGTTCATGGTATGTCGCGCTATACCATAGATCGTTTGATTGTTGAAATCTACATCTAACTCTAAGTCCAAATGAGTAGTGTTAATGCTGTCCAGATTAGAATACGAATGGTCGTTATAATTTGATTTAGCTATTGAATCAGAAGATAAAGCATTTGACTCTTTCCTGTTTTTGCAGGAAAAAAATAAGATAACTAAACAAAAGCTATAAAGTATTAGTTTCATTTTAATGTAATTTCATAATCCCGAAGCGTTCTTTTTTTCTTACGATACTGTACATTAAAACTTCATTTTTGGAACTATCAAATTTAAACAACTTTGGCTTGATAATACTTGACAATTCTTTTGCAGTTGACATTACTTGCCTATTATTATTACCTGTTGCTAGGTCCAAAGAAGTTAATGCAACGACATTTTTTCGGTAAGACAGACTAAATCCATAAGGAGTAGTTCCTTCTCTAATGTACTCACCTGTTTCTGCGTAATTTCTTTTATTATCATTAAAAATGAAACACAATTTCCCATTTTCAATATAGCTAAAGTAAGAACTATATGGACCGTTATCATTAACAGATACTTGATACTTTGGAATTCTTTTTTCCCATTCCATTTGACCAGCTACATTTATTTTATAGGCAATAATATCATTATAATAATAATAATAAGTATAACTTACAGCACCTGTTTTCGGGTCTGTTCGTCTTACTTCTCTAACATAATATTGTTCCATTGAGCCAACAGTGCTACCGTCAGGTAATGCATGCTGTGTGCGTAACACATAACTATAAAGATCAGGAGCTTTAGAATTCCCTCGAATAGATTTCTTTTCTAATTTTTCTTTTTGTCTATCAGACCAATTTTCAGTTATGAAATTTTGACTGAAAGGAACATAAGAATCATGCAATACTTTATCTGTTTTAGCATCGTATTTTACAGATAGAATTCCATTAACACCTGCGGCATTTCCACCATCCATCAATCCATAGGTGCCATTAATTGAAATAACCTCATCATCATTTGAAGTAATGCTCAAATTACTCAGGCGCGATCTTTTTAAATTCAATGGGTGTTCAGCCATGTCATTACCTTTAACACTGTAAATATGGAAGTCTTTGAAATAACTAAAAACCTTCATTTTACCTTTCTCATATTCACTTAAAGTAATAAAGTAGTTTCCTTTATTTGTAATATGATGTTGTTCTACAGAAGACAATGACCCTTCGAATGGAACCGTAATTTCTCCTTTTTCAATTTCCTTTAAACTTTCATTAAATATTTTATAACCAAAAACATCATGAGCTTCTTTTCTTCCTGGAATTTCATAAATCACACACATAAATTTATTGTTTTGTGATTTAATGATCGTGTAATTTGGTCTAGAATTAAATCTTTGTAATGCATAAGATGCCAATTCATCTGCGGGACCAATGGCAGTCATATCATCTGTATATTCTTGCATATACAGTATTTTGTTCTCACGATCTCCATCTGAAATTAACATTCTTAATTTACCACCAAAAAAAGTAAGACATTCCAAATTCCCCATTCCACTAGGGGTATTGGTTTTGATTCTAACATTTTTTATGAGTTGTAAATTATCATATTGTTCCATTCTATAACTACTGAATATCCCACCCCCACTTATGCGAAGTGTGAAAAAAGCAGCGTCCCCTTTTGGAATCATGTCAATAAGTAGACTGTTTGTTTTTTGAAGGGAGCCCCAGTCAACAAAAGAAGTTTGCCCGAATGCACAATAATTGATCGTTAAAAACAGAAATGATATAAATATATTTTTCATGATAAAATTATTAAATACCAGTATAATTTTGAGGTGTTATTAGCATTAATTCGTTTTTCACTTTCTCATTTATATCCAAAGATAAAATAAAACTTTGAACCTGTTCTTTATCAATTGGTTTGTTTGTTCTTGTCAATTCTTTTAATAATTCATAAGGTTTTTGCACGCCTTCTCGTCGCAATATTGTTTGAATGGCTTCAGCTACTACAGCCCAATTTTGTTCCAAGTCATGGTTGATCTTTTCTTTATTGATGAGAACTTTACTTAGACCATTTTGTAAAGATGCATTAGCAATGAGTGCATGTGCAATCGGCACACCAATGGTTCTAAGTACTGTTGAATCAGTTAAATCTCTTTGTAATCTAGATACGGGTAGTTTGGCTGCAAGATGTTCAAAATGAGCATTAGCAATTCCAATATTACCTTCAGCATTTTCGAAATCAATAGGATTAACTTTATGTGGCATTGCTGATGACCCAATTTCACCTTCTTTCAAACGCTGTTTGAAATAATCCATTGAAATGTAAAGCCAGAAATCACGAGAAAGATCTAAAAGTATCGTATTAATTCTTTTCATGGCATCAAATAAGGCAGCCATCTGATCATAATGTTCAATTTGCGTTGTGGTTTGACTTCTCTTAAGTCCTAAAACTGAATCAACAAAGTGATTCGAAAAATCCACCCAATTGATTTCAGGGAAAGCTAGATGATGTGCGTTAAAATTTCCTGTTGCCCCACCAAACTTCGCAGCCATTGGAACGGCCAATAAAGAATTGATTTGGATTTTCAATCGTTCAGAATACACAAGCATTTCTTTTCCAAGTCTCGTTGGTGAAGCAGGTTGACCATGCGTTCGAGCGAGCATTGGGATATTTTCCCAATCTTTAGAGTAAGTGTCTAATTGCTCCACGATACGCATTAACGAGGGGAGGTAAACTGAATTTAGTGCTTCCTTTAAGGATAAGGGGATTGCAGTATTGTTTATATCTTGAGAAGTTAATCCAAAATGAATGTATTCTGAGAATTCACTCCAATTTTCTGAATCAAATTTATTTTTTAAAAAATATTCAACCGCTTTAACATCATGATTGGTTGTTTTTTCAGTCTCTTTGATCCATAAAGCATCCTTTTCGGTAAAATTTGTACACCAAGAACGCATTAATTTCTTCCCTTCTTCTGTAAAGTTCTTAAGTCCTGGAAGTGGAATTTCACACAGCGCAATAAAATATTCAACTTCTACAAAAACGCGATATTTAATTAATCCATATTCCGAAAAGTATGCTTGTAGGGCACTTGTCTTTGAGTGATAGCGTCCATCTATTGGGGAGATTGCGGTTAGCGCATTTAATTCCATTTTGCTTAAATTAAGATAATAGTCTTTAAGCCCTCAAAGATACAACGAAAGGAGCGAAAAATTAAAGAAATAGAGACTAAAGTTCTAAATAGCAACACGATGTTCTCTCAAAACATCATTTAGGGAAGTTTTCAGATCAGTAGATGCTTTTCTTTGTCCGATAATTAAGGCACAAGGCACTTGAAATTCACCAGCTGGAAAATTTTTGGAATAGGTACCAGGAATTACCACACTTCTTGGTGGAACAAAACCTCTATATTCTTTATTTTCTGTATTGCTTACATCAATTACTTTAGTGGTACTTGTTAAGACCACATTAGCACCAAGAACAGCTTCTTTTCCTACATGTGCTCCTTCCACTACAATACATCTTGACCCAATAAATGCGCCATCTTCAATGATTACGGGAGCTGCTTGAAGCGGTTCTAGTACACCACCAATACCTACACCGCCACTTAAGTGAACATGTTTTCCAATTTGCGCGCAACTACCAACTGTTGCCCAAGTATCTACCATGGTTCCCTCATCTACAAAAGCACCAATATTAACAAAAGAAGGCATTAAAATAACTGAGGGCGCAAGAAAGGCTCCATATCGAGCAATAGCTCCAGGAACAACGCGGACTCCTTGAGATTTAAAATCTTTTTTAAGGTCCATTTTATCATAGAATTCGAATGGATTTACATCGTATACTTCCATTTTTCGAATAGGAAAATACAAAACAACCGCTTTTTTAATCCATTCATTTATCTGCCAGGCACCATCATCCTTAGGTTCTGCAACTCTAATTAAACCCTTGTCTAATGATTCAATTACTGCTTCAATAGCCTTAATTGTTGATGGATCACTGAGTAAATTACGATCTTCCCAAGCAGCTTCAATTATATTTTTCATGTCTTAAATTCTATGTTCAAAGTTAAGAATAGTAAGTAGTGTTAACATTACTTTTTTGTTAATTTCATAAGAAATTTTAACCTTCTTTTAATCAGTCAGCCACTTTTCTAGCACGATGACCAAGTCTTTCAGAGTAAGGTACTAAAAGCAATAATAAAAATCCAGCGACAAAGAAAATAACCAATGCCAATATTGAACTTCTAATGTCTAAATATCCTTCAATGACTCCAAAAGTTAAAGTTCCAATTGCCAGACCTATTTTTTCTGCCATATCAAAGAAACTGAAATAGGAGGTTAAATCATTTGTTTCGGGTAATAACTTGGCGTAAGTAGATCGAGAAACAGATTGAATTCCACCCATAACCATACCAACTACTGCTGCTGCGATATAGAATTGCCAAGGTTTATATACTAGGGAATAAACACATAAACACAATCCAATCCAGATTAAAATGGCCAAACCAATGGTCTTAATATTTCCAATTCTAGAAGAAAGTTTTGACATTAAAAAGGCACCAGCAATTCCTAAGAACTGTATGATTAAAATGCTGATAATTAAATCTGCTGATTTGATACCTCTAATTTCTTTATTAGCAAAAGCAACGGCCATTACCATGATGGTTTGCACAGCCATGTTGTACATGAAGTAGCTTGATAAAAAGCGTTTAAGTATTTTATTTTGTTTGATATTACGAAAGACCTCGGCCAATTCTTTAAATCCTGAGCTAAAAATATTCCCTCCTTTTTTAACTATTGGGATTTTGGTTTTAGGCAAGTAATAAAAAGAATAGCTAGCGAAAGCAATCCACCAAATACTCACTAAAGGAAATGCAAATTTTATGGGAATAACTTTAGTGAAAACGGTCAAAACAAGTACGATAATCAGCAGAATAGAACTACCTAAATACCCCATTGAAAAACCTCTTGCGCTAATTTTGTCATGATCTTTGTAATCTGCAATTTCAGGGAGATAAGAATTATAATAGACTAAACTTCCCCAGAATCCAATACTTGCGATGAAAAGTGGTAAAATACTTATGCCGAGTTCAAACGGAGTATATTCAACTCCATGATTGTCCGCATTAAAAAAATAAAGTAGTCCGCTGGATACAGCTCCGGTGTAACAAAAAATCTGCATAAATAATTTTCGTCGTCCTCCCGCATCGGCAATACCAGAAAAGATAGGGGATAGAATCGCAACTACGATGTAAGAAAGACAAATTAGATAAGCATAGAATTCTGTGTTTTTAAATTCAAATCCAAAAAATGAAATAGTATCATAGATGGTTCGACCACTAACTGGATCTTTTATAGAAGTTTTAGTTTCAAATAAAATGGGGAAGATTGCAGAGCTAATAATTAATGGGTAAACTGAATTGGCCCAATCGTATAAGACCCATGCCTTGATAATTTTTTTATTTCCTTTAACTTCTATTTCATCCATATGCTGCAAATTATTTGTTTAAAACTACAAAAGGAAATTTAACCAAAGCGTAACAGAGGAATAATTTTTCATTGTTTATTTGTGAAGAGCATGTTTATTTATTTTGTTAATTTGTAATGCTATGAAATTCTTTATTTTTTCATTCTTAGTTTTCTTGTCACTGCAGAGTTGCGCTTTTGATGCACCAACGAACGACATAGATGCAGAAAAATCAAGGGAAGATTCACTTTTTTTTGCGAATAGATTAGCCTTAAAAATAAAAGAGGCGCATCAATATTTGAAAAACAATCCATCGTTTAACAAGCAATATATTTTCCTAATTGATATGAAAGTCAACTCGGGTAAGGTACGATTGTTTGTTGTGGATTTAACAACAGATAGAATAGTTAGTAAAGGCTTAGTGGCCCACGGAAGTGGATCGAACACCTATGTTCGAGATAGCTTGATTTTTAGTAATGTCCCCAACTCTTATAAAACTTCTTTAGGGAAATATAAAATTGGAGCATCTTATCCGGGTAGGTTCGGCAAATCATATAAACTTCATGGTTTAGATGCCTCGAATAGTAATGCATTTGATCGTTTCATTGTTTTGCATCGCTACTCCTGTGTCCCAGATGAGGAACAGTCTTATGAAATTTGTAATAGTTTGGGTTGTCCAATGGTTTCAGAAGCATATTTTGAAG
>CANJQZ010000047.1 GCA_947476515.1 Flavobacteriales bacterium | reverse complement strand
TTTTTCCAATAGTTAGCAATACCTGCATATTTAGAAGCGTAATTTAATCGAACTGCATCATCCTTATCCATGAATTTCTTCATAGCGTCCATACTTGTTTTAGAAGCTTCTACCCAGGCTGGATAAGCGAATTTTACATTTTGTTCGATACCAGCAGCAGGTAACCAACGATTGGTTCGACCTGGATATCCGAGAATCATTGCAAAATCATTTTCTTTTACTCCTTTGATATTGACAGGTAAGTGATGCTTTGGTTTTAATGGAATGTTAGCCGTTGAATACTCAGCTGGATTTCCATTAGCATCGCTATAAACGCGGAACATAGAGAAATCTCCTGTATGTCTTGGCCATTCCCAATTGTCTGTATCACCACCAAATTTTCCGATGCTGCTTGGAGGAGTTCCAACCAATCTAACATCTTTAAAATCCTGGTATACAAAATAATAATATTCATTTCCTTGAAAGAAAGGGCGAACACTTACGGTGTATTTTCCATTTTCACTATTCTCTTTTTCAATTAAAGCAATTTCATCTTTAATTACTTTCTCACGCTCTGCTTCAGTCATTTGATCTGTAACCTTCCCTAGAATTCTTTTAGAAACATCATCCATTCGAACAAAAAATCGAACATATAGAGATCTTGGCTTCATTTCATCTTTTTTGGTAGCTGCCCACCATCCATTGGTTAAATAATCATTTTCTGGAGTAGATAATTCAGCAATTGCATCGTATCCGCAATGATGATTGGTTAAAATTAATCCATCTTTAGAAATGATTTCAGCGGTACATCCACCGTTAAATTGAACAACAGCATCTTTTAAACTCGAGTTATTGATACTATAAATTTCTTCTGTAGTCAATTGAAGACCCATTTTTTCCATATCTCTATGGTTTAATCTTTCAATAAACATTAAGAACCACATGCCTTCATCAGCACGCACGAAAAAACCAACGAAAAGCGCTAAGGTTATTAGCGATGTTTTTAATCTAGTCATAATAGGTGTAATTTTTTATTTAGGTGCTAAATATAGCTATTTTACTTGAATATTGAATCAAGTTTCATTTTTTAACTGGGTAAAGTTGTCTTTTTATCCTACTCAGAGATTCAGGTAAAACACCAAGATAGGATGCGATTTGATGTTGTGGTATAAGTTGCTCAATACCTGGGTGTCTATTAATAAGTTCTAAGTATCGATCCTTAGCACTGGCGCTGTAAGCCATGAATAATCTCTTTTGAAAAACACTAAGTGTTTTTTGGGTAATAATTCTAAACAAGCGTTCAACCGCCGGAACTTGAGTATACAAAGATTCCATTTGACTTTCCTCAATATATAAGATATATGTATCTTCCATCGCTTGAACACTAATTCCATTCGGCTCCCTGTTGATGACTGCTGCAATATCTCCAACCCACCAATCTTTAAATCCAAAATAGAGAATGTGTTCCAAAGATTTAGAATCAGTGTGAAAAATGCGCAAAACGCCAGAAACTATAAAGGAAGTGGATGTAAATTGATCGCCCTCCATGAATAGGTATTCTTTTTTTTTCAAATGTTTTAATTGGAAACTAGAAGCAATTAGTTCTTCATCCTCTAATGATAGATTTATCTTACTCTTTATATAGGTAATTAATTGTTTTTTAGCGATGAGTTCATTCATGAGGAAATTAGTATTTAAAAGTAATTTTCAAAATCTCGTTGGATTGAGCATCTGCTATAGCCTTTCTGCTAACACATAAATCTAAACAGGCTAAAATATATTCGGTATCACAAAGAACCAATTGCCTGTTTCTTTCGCTATTTGGAACTTTAGCATCGCTGATTACATCAGAAATTAATTTGCTTCCTTGAATACCAATAGGGTGGATTCGATCGCCAATTTGCCACGGCCTTAGAAATAAGGAACCCTTAATTTTTGAAGCATCTAACCACAATTCATCTTTCGAGAATTTAGAAGGAAGGTTTTTCTCTTTCTTTATTAGAATTTCAGGAAATTCTAGCCCTTGATCATGGAGGATAAAAGTTAAATTATCTTTCTCACGAATCAAGGCACAAAATGGACCATTAGAAAGAGGGAAAAGTATTTTCTTGCCTTTTTGAGCAGGAATAATTTTCTCTATTTCATTAATGTGTGACAACTTAATATCTGCTAATTTAAAAAGAATAATTATTTGATCTACAGTAATTTGATTCCATTCAGCTAAACTAATTTTATTTTCTATTAAAAGTTTATTATATACTGCTAATGCTATCTTTTTATCTATTAATAATTGTTCTGTGAACATTTGATTTAAAAGTAAAATAGACTCTTTTAAACTAGGAATTTCCGTATTCAAGTAGGGTAGAAGCTTATTGCGCCAAAGGTTTCTTTGATAATCATTTTTGGCATTACTTTGATCTTCCCGCCAAAGAAGTTGAACCGATTCTGCAGCCATTTTGATTTCAGCTTTACTGAATCCTAGAAATGGACGAAAAACACCATCTTTATTGCTTTGCATTCCTGATAAACCAGACATTCCAGCACTTCTACTCAACATGAGCCAAAAGTGCTCCATTTGATCATCCTGATGATGGGCAGTAACAAGGAGCGTATCTTGATCTCTGGATTGAATTTCATGAAAAAAAGAATATCTAACTTCTCTAGCTATTGCTTGTAAATTGCCGTCTTTTTCTTCTAAATATTCTTTTAGATTGAAGTTTTTCTGATGGAAAGGAATCTTGTTTTTTAAACAGAAATCTTTAACCAATAAAGCATCTAAATCGCTTTCTTCTCCTCTTAATTGATAATTAATATGCGCTACTTGAATCGGCAAATTAAGTTGATGAAAAGCAAATAGCAAATACATAGAATCTAGGCCACCGCTAACGCCTAAAAGATAGTTTGCGTCTTTATGGAATTCACATTGTTCCTTTAAACTTTGAAGCAAATTATTCATGCATCCCAGTTAAAATACGATTTACTTTAGTTAAACATTCAGCATATTCTTTTTCAGGATCAGATTTACTGGTAATTGCGCCTCCGACCGCGCAAGAAAGGTATTGTTTTTCTTGATTATACAACAAGCTTCTAATCACCACATTGAAATCAAAGTCACCGTTAGGTTTAATGTATCCAAGGCTTCCGGAATATAGTCCACGCTTAAAATCTTCACTTTCTTCTATGAGTTCCATAGCCCTTAGCTTAGGAGCGCCCGTCATAGATCCCATGGGAAAACTTGCTTTAATAATGTCTGTAAAAGTTGTTCCTTCTTTAATTTCACAAGAAACAGTTGAAATCATTTGATGCACATTTTCAAAACTATGAATTTCACATAAGGCATCTACCTGCACAGAATGATTCGTAGCTATCTTTGAAAAATCATTTCTCACAAGATCTACAATCATGATATTTTCTGCTCTTTCTTTTGGATCTGCTTGCAGATTTTCCTTATTCTTTAAATCTTCAATAGGATCCTTACTTCTAGGAGCAGTTCCTTTAATGGGTTCAGAGATTAATTTCTTGTTTTTATAATTGATGTAGCGTTCAGGACTTCCGCAAAATAACGAATAGATGTCGAAATGAAAATAGGATGAAAACGGTGCTTTCGTGAGGCTATTCAATTTATTGTAAACTGAAATAGGACGATCAATTTTAACATTTTCAGCAAAATATTCTTGACAATAATTCACTTCATAAATATCACCTCGTTGAATGGCATTTTTTAAAAAACTGACTTGTTCTAAATATCGTTTTTTCGAGGTACGCTCTTTAAATTTGAAATCGAAAGCACTTGTACTACCCTTGTTTTCGGGACTTAAAAATACATCAATTAAAGCAAGATGGTCATCCGACTGTTCTCCTTGAATGTAAGTATACTTATTGTTTTTAATTTCTACAACATACGCTGGCTCCCAAAAAAACAGAGTGGGGAAGGAGAGTCCATCAAAATTATTGGAGCTTAAAGTTTCGATTTCATTCTTTAGGTCATAACTCAAATAACCAAATAAATAGTTACCTGATTTCTCCTTGATATAAACTTGTAGTTCATCAATTACTGGACTTTTCGCAGCGAGCAATCTACTTTTTTCTCCAAAGGCAAGTAGACCTGTTCCGTCGTTACTGTTCAGAAAACAAATAGTTGAGTCAAAAGGCATAATATTCTTGAATATCTAATTACAAAGTTAGTGCCTTTTACTTAATGAATTGCAGTTTATTCAACTGTGCTTTAATTCTAAGATTCCCAATTAAAACAAGTACTTCTTTTCCTTCGATTCTATCTACAATTCCATTTTGATTCGTGCTGTTTATTTTGACAGTTGACCCCACCTTTATGTTATCTAATTGTAATTCTTGGGCTATTTTCTTAATGGTAGGTTTCGCTTTACTCTTCTGAGATTCAAATTTCTGTTTTTCTTTGATCACTGTCTTAGATTTTTCCATCACCATAAACTGCTTTATTTCTTCAAATAAAGGTTCGTTAACACCTTTTTTTCTAGAGCTAATATTGAATTTTTGAAGGAAATTCTGAAACTTCTTTCCTAGAATTATAGACTTGTTAATCTCTTCATTTTGAATTTGATGTACTTTTAATTTTTCGATTAATTTCACAGCAAGATCATCATGATACAAAGTACTTTCCTCTAATGTTTTTTGAGCTGATAAATGTTCGTTAATCAATTTATCTAGATAATTTTTTTCCTGTTGAAGTTCACTTAATAGTCGATCAAAACGAACCTTATTTTCACCTAAACTTTCTTTTGCTTTATTAATAAGTCCTTTATGGATTCCATTCAATTGGGCAACTTCAAAAGTGAAAGAACTTCCAGGTTGACCAATCGCAAGGTGAAATAAAGGTTGCAATGTTTTCACATCAAAAAGCATACAGGCATTAATTGCTTGAGGTAATTGACTCGCTTTTAGCTTGATGTTCGCATAATGTGTGGTTATAACGGCGTAGGCATTTTTATGATATAACTCTTCAAAAAACACTTCAGCCAAGGCACCTCCTAAATCCGGATCTGAACCTGTTCCGAATTCATCTAGCAGAAACATTGTATTCTTTGTGGCGGATGACAAGAACTTATTCATGCGTTGCAAACGATAAGAATAGGTACTCAATTCGTTTTCAATGGATTGGTTATCACCAATATCAGATAAAATGCGCTTAAATACACAACCAGTACTATTGGGATGTACAGGGATTAATAAACCAGATTGCAGCATCAATTGTAATAAACCCACCGTTTTAAGTGTAATACTCTTTCCACCGGCATTGGGACCAGAAATAACCAACATTCTATGTTCTTCCTCCATACTAATTTTTTGAGGAATAGTCTCTTTGAGTTGAAGTTTATTGTTTTTATGCAGAATAGGGTGGAAGGCATTGATCCATTCAAAGGAATTAAAGACTTGAATTTGAGGTAATACAGCATCCATTTCAATCGCTAATTTGGATTTAGCATTGGTGAAATCTAGTTGTGTAAGTGCCGCTTGATACGCTTCAATTAATGGAAGGAAAACTGCAAGTTCCTTGGTTAACATTTGAAGAATTCTTCTAATCTCCTTGATCTCATCGTCAATTGCCCAATCCAACTCGTGATTTAAGGCCGTATTTACTTGTGGTTCAATAAAGGTTAAACTTCCCGTTTTACTTGAACCAACAATAGTTCCTAACACCTTTCTTTTATGAGTAGATTGAACAGTAAGTACCCGGCGATCATTGATGAATCCTTCTTGCGTTTCACCTAAAAAATTCTCTTTTCTTAATCTACGAAGCTCCTTGTCAAAATTGCGATTAATTTGATTTTTAAGCGTTTTTATTTTCTGTCTGATTTCATAGAGTAATTTCGAGGCATCATCTTTAACCAAGCCATTGCGATCTATAACTTTTGAGATGATCGTTATGAGTTCTTTAGTATGATAACATGATTCAAAAAAAGCAGTAATTGATTGAAAATTATTTGGGTGTTTGTCAAAAAATTCTAGAATTCGATTCACCAAATCTGAAGCTGTAACAATTCTGTAAAATCCATCTGCACTAAGTACAGCTTGATGTATGCCTAATAATTTAATTTCATCTAATAATTCTTCAAAATCTAAAGGTGGGAAATTTAATTGCCTTCTTCTAATGTTAGTAAGTGTTTCAGTTTCTGATAACAGTTGTTGAATTGAACTAAAATCATTTATTGGAATTAAAGATTGTACGCGTTTTTTAGCGGTAAGACCAATAGTAAATTGATTCAACCAATCTAGTATTAGATGAAATTCTAATTCCTGAAGAGATTGCTTATCGCTTGCGAACACTTGTTTCTTATCAATCATTTAATAGCAATTTCCATAATTTATTTACTACCCAAAGCCCTGAAAAGAAGATAAGTCCAAGGACATTGAAGAAAATGTCTTCTATATCAAAATTTCCGTGTATTCTTTTTGTGACCAAATTATTCGATAATTCTTGTGCTGTTTCAATAAAAATACCGAATAAGGACAATACAATAAATACTACAATGTGTTTTAAGAAACTTGATTTAGCCCAAATAAAATTTAACACAAAAGCTGCATTGAAATAAAAAATAAAATGAAGCGCCTTATCGTGGTGACTGAATACCTTAGGTAATTTAATCATAAATCCAATAATGGAGATAATGAAAAGAATAATTACAATAAAGATTTTGCTAGCGTTAGTCTGAAACAAAAGGTTAATTAATTATCGTTAATGTGATAGACTCTTTAACCGTTTCCTTATTAACCACAACGAAATACTGTCCAGATTTAAGTCCCTCCAACTCAAATGGAATATTTTGAATGCCAGATGAAAGATTACCATCAAAAACAACTTTCATTTGTTGTCCATTTAGATCTAATAGTTCTATTTTGACCTTTTCATTTTGACATTTAAAGCGAACTGTTGCGTTATTCACGGCAGGATTAGGATAAACTATTCCTTTATCTCTTTCCTCGACTAACTCATTTAATCCAACATTACAAGCGCCTAGAACTTGATAATAAGTAATAGATTGTTCAAAAAGAGGTTGAATTTCAATTTCTGGAACTTCAAACCAATCTTTTAATATGGAAGCATAAATATCTCTAAAATCAATTTGCATCGGAACGGCATCTTGTGAATTTACTGATCCAGGGATAATTGGGTTACTTCCAATGATTCCAGAATTGATACATGAACCGAAGAGAAACATGGGCGCTGCATCACCGTGATCAGTTCCTAAACTTGCATTTGACGCAATTTGGCGACCAAATTCTGAGAAAGTCATTCCTGCTACTCTATTTGAAATACCCAATAATCCTAAGTCATTTTGAAAAGCACTAATAGCATCAGAAAGCATTTTTAATAAATTCGAATGATTTCCAATCATGGTATTGTTGGCATCGACTTGAGAATCATGTGTGTCAAAACCATTTATATTCAATATATACACTTTGGTTTTTAATCCACCGGAGATCATTTTAGCAACATTTTTAAGTTGAACAGCGAGCGGATTATTAACATCATACAAGGTGGATAATGAAGCTCCTGAATTAGCAGCAGCATTTATGGTAGCGCCATATTGATTTGTTTGATCTATTAATATTGATAAATACTCCATGTGAGAACCGAAATAGGAGCCATCATTTGTCACGCCAGTATTTAGAAGATTAACAGTAGCGAAAGGATCGTTAATTGCATTCGAAAAATTAGACATTAATCCTTGGCAAGTAGCGGACACTTCATATCCCATGCTAATTGCAAAAGGATCAGGATTTGCAGCGTTAGGATAATCATTTGGATAATTTGGATAAACACTATCTAAATATCTGCCCAACCAACCTCTCGTTTCAGAGATATTAGTCATTCCTGAGGTCCAAATATCCATGGATCTGAAATGAGAACGATTTTGTTCTGGATAACCAACATTTTGGATTACGGTAAGATTCCCATCATTATACATGTTTCGCATTCCAGTCATTACCGGGTGAAACCCGATTTCTGGTGTAACTTGTATTATATTTGACTGAGGAATAATCACATTAGGACGCTGAACTAATAAGTTCCCATATTGATCTAATGGAATTACGGTATTGAGTCCATCGTTACCTCCGTTCAATCTAACAATTACCAATACGCGATCTTCAGCTGATTTGGAATAATTAAATAGTTTTTTTGCGATGCCTTGATAATTAACACCTTTTAATGCAAAAGGAGTCGCAAGCGATGCCAATGTCATATTCTTTAAAAAATTCCTTCTCTTCATATTTTTGGAAAATTAAATAGTTTGGAATTCAGGCATTTGAAAAATGCGCGATAATACTTGTTCCACTTTTATGCGAACAGGTGAAGAAACAACAGGATTTGTTGGATCAGCAGCATAAGCATTGTAATCAATTGTCCATTCAAAGTCGGGTAGGCCACCTGTTAAAATGAATTTCAATAAAGTTTTTTGAGCTGCTGAAATAGCCTTTGGGAAAAATACGATACACATATCATCAATAACAGCAATAGCATTATCAGGGAAAGATAATCCATCAATTAATTGGAGCGCATTGACTTTAAAATTGGATCCATTAACTGGAATACCAGTATAAAGTGTAATATAATTTGCAATATCAAATCTGTTTTTAATAGTAGTAGAATTCACCCATAATTTAGAAAAAGAGGGCGCTTGGTAATATGCTACCCAGCCAGCAACACTAGGGGGAGCACCATAAGATTGCCCCATTGTTTGACAGTAGTAATAGATGGTGACATACATGTCTGAATTGGTAGCTAAATTGAAATTTGGTACAGATTCACATGGATTAAACATTCCAAAAACCACTTCTAAAGGATTGCGAATTAATGCACCTTGAAAAGCAATGTCATAAAAATGCTGACTCTTCAATAATTGTTGCATCACGGGTAAAATTTCATAATTATTATCAATCATAGTTTGCGCCATCACTGGAATAATATTGGTCTGAACATCAAGCGTTAGATCATAATTTACGAAATAGCGATATAATTTAGTGCATATATAAGTTGCAACTTGATTCTGCTGAAAAATCACATCGATATAATTGACATATTCGGAAGCTCCACCAGCAGATATCGATTGATTTCCAAAATGTGAGGACAATTGCTTTGTGGTTTGATCATGAAGTATGTCATAATATGTCGAAACAGGGGAAGTAAGGGTGGTACTTCTTAATCCTTCTACAATATATCCTGTGAATATTTTCGCGCCAGCCGCAACATCACTTTCAGTATAATTAGTATAATCTCCTGGACCAATTTGAGGTCCTTTCCCGATAGTAAAAAGCTCTAAAATTTCACGAGCATAATTTTCATTGGGACTGTAAACATTATTGGAAGCACCATTAAGAAAAATCAACATCGTTGGATCAACTGTCATGTCCTTAACAAACTGCTTGAAATTTCCTAAAGAATGATTTCTGATTAATAGATGATATTGATAACTAGCGCGTGCATCAGGTGCTAAAGTTGCTGCAAAATGATTCTGCCAAAAAAGACACATCTTTTCAGCGATTGTGCTATTTTCTGTATTCATCCGCTTCATCAACCAGGCCCCTAAAGATTTAACCCTAGCTGTTTCATGTGCTTGAGAACTGGCGGCATCAGCAGGGTAAACGCTGTTTATCCATGTGGATCCAATTGCAGAAATTGTTTCGGCTGGATCGTAACTTATCGGTAAACTTGTAGCATTAATTTGCAATAATGCATTAACAGCTGCATCCATACCTGAATTTACTGCAGATTGAATTTGTTGAAATGTTGGTCCAAAAGTTGTTCGTCTCAAAAGATGAGCAGCTTCTTGTTTTGTCCATGTTCCGATATATGGATCCATACTCATGGTAAGTGGTCCTTCTACAATTTGATCTGGAATCATAATCAATCTTTTTTTCAAATATATTGAAAATCTCTTTATCTAATCATGAATTGTATTTGTGATTAACTTATTATAATCAATTATGTTATATAATTAATATTATGTTAAATAGTATTATCAAGTAATCTATTCAAATATAAATCAAAAGCATTATTACTTATTAATCATTCCAATGGTCATAGCCCCCTTTCAGGTCGTAGACTTTTTTGAATCCAAGCTTTTTGAATTCTTTTGCTGCCGAAGCACTTCTCCCACCAGCGGCACAATAGACTAAAATGATTTTACTTTTATCTAACTTAGAAATTGCTGTAGTAAAATTACTTGAGAAGTAATCTATGTTAATTGCTCCTGAGATTTTTCCCTGCGCATACTCTTTTGCTGTACGAACATCTATCAGTTGCGCACCTTCTGTTTTCATAAGAGATTTAAATTCCGCTTGCTCAACCACTTTTTGAGCTGAAACATTAATCAGAACGAAAAGAAAAGAAATTGAAAAAAGTATTGTTTTCATGATGTATATTTGAAGTCAAAATTAATTAAATATACTTGTAGATAATTTCTATTTAACATAATATAAAAATGGCCATCTATTCTTTCAACGGATTTATTCCTGTTATTGACCCAACTAGCTTCATTCATCCATTGGCAAGTGTCATTGGAGATGTAATTATTGGAAAAAATGTATATGTTGGTCCCGGTGCTGTATTACGCGGTGATTGGGGCAGCATCATCATTGCAGATGGCTGTAATATCCAAGAGAATTGTACGGTTCATATGTTTCCAGGCACCACCGTGAATTTTGAAAAAGGAGCTCATGTTGGACATGGAGCCATTGTTCACGGAGCTCATTTAGGAGAAAATTGCCTGATCGGTATGAATGCTGTCTTAATGGATGATGCTTTCATTGGAAAGGAATCCATTATTGGCGCACTTGCTTTTGTTCCTTCAAAAATGCAAATTCCTGAAAGAAGTTTGGTTGTTGGAAATCCTGCTAAAATTATCAAGGAAGTTTCCGATGATATGATTGCTTGGAAAACGGAAGGAACAAAACTCTATCAAGAATTACCTCAATTGTGTCACACTTCCCTCCTCCCCTGTGAGCCTTTACTTGAAATAGAAGATAATCGCCCTAAACAAGCGCTTTCTTATCAAAAATGGCAGAAATAACTGCTTAGCAGTCCTGTTTATTACCATTCCTTAATTATTTATCAACAAATGGGACTTGTTTTTTACTTTTTGTATTAAAGTTCCTTTGGATCTATTAACTTTGACTCCCGTAGTTACAATTTACAATTCATGTCCAATTCAACTAAGTATATTTTTGTAACCGGGGGCGTTACGTCATCGTTAGGAAAAGGTATTATTTCCG
>CANJQZ010000046.1 GCA_947476515.1 Flavobacteriales bacterium | reverse complement strand
GATTTACACAGCAGGAATTTATTCCGTTTCGCTGTGAATTTTTTACGCAACGAGGCAGATGCCGAGGACATTGTACAAGATGTTTTTGAAAAACTTTGGTTAAACAGAGAAAAAGTGGAATTGGAAAAAGCAAAAAGCTGGTTATTTACTTGTGCAAACAATGCGATGTTGAACTTCATTAAGAAGCGCTCTCGTATAGATTATAGATGCGCATCAAGTTTACCAGAAAACGGTAGCTTATTTACTCATGCTTTCGAATCAAAGCAGGTAATAGATAGAGCGGTAAGTATTTTGCCTCCAATTCAAAAAAGCATTATTTTATTAAGAGATTTGGAAGGCTATGCCTACAATGAAATTGGAGCTATGCTTCAATTGTCAGAATCTCAAGTAAAAGTGTATCTGTTTAGAGCCAGAATGAAAATTAAAAAGCAGTTAAAAGGATCAAGACAACTCGCGTGATAACTCCCAATAAAGAAAATATCGACCATTGGTTATTTGATTGGAAAGAAGGTAACTTAAGTCCAAAGCAAGAATATATGCTGGAAGATTTTTTATTACTTCACCCAGAATTGGAGTTGGATGCAGATTCTTGGGATCAAGCTCAAGTAAGTTCCATTTCACATACTGACTTTAATCCATCTACTTTATATAAGAGGAAAAAAAGATTTGCAGCTTATTATTGGTATTCAGGTGCTTTGGCATTATTAGTAATCACTTTTGGATTATTTATGTTATCGAATCAATTCTATACTGGTAAACAATCTTCCAAATTAATTTCTTCAATTAATAAGAATATAAATTCGCCTCAAGCAACTAGAAAAAAACAAGTAAATATCAATAGCTTTAATAACAATTCCAACCTTTTAAGCACATCTTCGTACGCGACAACAGTAAATAGAAATAATTTAGTGTTAGACAGAAGTATTTTAGACAAACGCATCAATGAATTATTAATAAATTCAATTGAAAGCTCATCCTCCACTCCTCTCGAGAAATTGGAGAACGATCTATTCTTGCAGCCTTTGAATAATATTAATTACCTGATGACAAGTGAAACTCCCGCTTCATTAACTTCAGTTGAAACAATGAAAAATGAAACTGAAAAGATAAAAGAAAGTAAAAAGTTAAATATCCCTTCAATTCATTTATCTAAGAGTTCTTCTTTGTCCAAATGGTTATCAAAGGATATTAGTAATACAGATCGAAAAGAAAGGCTTTATATCGTTCCTGAAAAATCCAATATCGATTTAAATAGTTCGTTTGTAGGATCACTATCTCAGTTCAAGTTTCAATCCATGTCTAGCATTCGTTATTTAAATTCAGCAGGGCAACAAAAAATAAATCAACAGATTTCATTTGACTCCTATTCAAGATCATCTAAAGCTGGTTTTGGCTTGGTTAGTAATTACAGTCATTTCGGAAATGGAGTGATTCAAGATTTCAATACAAGTTTAATTTTCTCACCTAAAATTGCAATCAATAGATTCATCACTATTGCCCCATCAGTGAAATACACCATGGGGAAAAAGAAATTAGACAATCAGAAAATTATTAATAATTCACTTGTTGAATTCGAAACCAATCGAGTAGATACTTTTTCTTATGATATGAATAGCTCCATTGGTAAACATTTATGGTATAGAGATTTAAGCTCAGGACTCGTAATTAATGCTGGACCTATATATATTGGAGCTCAAGTCAATAACATATTAAAACATCAAGACAATATTTACACCAATGACTATAGTAATATTAATAGAGCTGATCGAACCTACTCTCTAATAGCAGGTACAGACTTTGTTTCAAAAAATCAAAAATTTGCTGCTTCACCATACTTGTACTATGAGAAAGGAAAAACCAGAGAAATAATTAATTATGGTTTAAACATTCAGGTGAAGTCCTTTACAATTGGTGGATCTTATCAACAAAATGGTGCGATGAGTGCTATGATCGGATTGCACACGAATCGCTTATCCCTACTAGGACAGACTACATATACTACCAGTTCATTTAACAATCAGAAAAATTTTATTCACCAATTAACACTTAGAATTAATTCTAATATTAGCAGAAAAGCAAGACGTTATTTATATTTGTAATTATGAAAATTAAAAATGCACTAGTTTCTTTAGGAATTTTATTGAGTACACAGGTTTTTGCTCAAGACCCAACATTCACTCAATTTTATTCCAATCCAATCTATTTAAACCCTGCTCTAGCGGGCTCAATAGGTTGTCCTCGTGTCTCTATGAACTATAGAAATGAATGGCCACAACTTACAGGTAATTATGTTACTTACAGCATGGCTTATGATTCATATGTAAAAAGCATTTCAGGTGGTTTAGGCTTCATAGCTACACATGATGTTCAAGCGAGAGGAACTATCTCAACTACTATGGTTGGAGGTATTTATTCCTACAATCTAAAAGTAAATAGAAAATTCTCTATTATGTTTGGTGCAAGAGCTGCTTATTATCAAAAATATTTAGACTGGAGCAAATTAACTTTTGGAGACATGATTGATCCTCGTCGCGGGTTCATCTACCAAACAGGTGATGTGCCTCGAGGAACAGGAAGAAGAGGATTCTTTGATGCTTCTGCAGGAATGGTTGCTTACACTAAAAATTTCTACGCTGGATTAGCAATTCATCATTTAAACAAGCCGGATGAATCTATGATTTTAGGTCAATCAAGATTGCCTATGCGATTTACTGCTCATGCTGGTGCCAATATCAAGATTGGAAATAAAGGAAGATACTCCAATAATACTTCTTTGATGCCTAATATTATTTATCAGTATCAAAATGGTTTTCAAGAGTTAAGTATTGGTACTTATTTGAAATATGAGAACTTTACAGTTGGTGCTTGGTATAGAAATAAAGATGCTTTCATATTAAGTTTTGGTGTCAATACAGAAAACTTTAGAGTTGGATACAGCTACGATATAACTGTTTCTAAATTAGGTCAGGGTATTTCAGGTGGCTCCCATGAAGTTTCTTTAGGATTCAATCTTAAATGTAAGAAGAAGTCAAAAGACTTTAGAAAAATATCTTGTCCTTCTTTCTAAAAAGATAATTCTTCGCCGCTGTAAACTTTTTTTCCTTTCATAAAGGTAAACAAAGCAAAGTTGTCGGAAAATTCATTTTGTTCAATAAGAGGTTTTTTAAGTACAACAAAAGTTGCTTCCTTCCCTATTTCAATACTTCCTCGTTTATATTCATCAAACGCTGCGAAACACGGCCATATCGTTATTCCCTTTAAAGATTGTTGAAAAGTAAGAGATTGATTGACCTCAAAACCATTCTTTGGAAGATTGTCCTTTCCTTTTCTTTGATTTGCCGCAAACAAGGTTAAGAATGGATTTAAAGAGGCAATAGGAAAATCAGTACCCAGTGCCAGCATGCCAAATTGTTCTAGAAGACTTCTATATGCGTATGCTCCATTGAGTCTTTTTTTACCCAATCTTTTTTCAGCCCATTTTGAATCATCAATGGCATGAATTGGTTGAACAGATGGGAAAACTGCAAATTGTGAAAACAGTTTGAAATCTTGAGGATCTATAACTTGAGCATGTTCAATTCTCCAACGATGATCTTTTTTTGCGTCAAACACTTGATGATATAAATTCAAAACTAAAGCATTTGCAGAATCACCAATGCAATGAGCGTTTAATTGATAATTTAATTTAATACTTAAATCAGATAAATCCTGCATTTCCTTTAAGGAACTAATTTGAACTCCTCTATGATTCAATTGGTCTTCATAATCATTTTTAAGGAGGGCTCCTCTAGATCCTAAAGCACCATCAACAAACATTTTAAAACTACGAATTGTTAAATTTTTATAGGAGTAAATTCCATGTTTTAATGCAAATTCTCTATTTCTTTTTGAATCCAATAACATCGCATAGACATTCAATTTTAGAGACTTATTGTCAACTAAATCTTGTAAGATCTTTATTTCGGAATAAGATATCCCAGCTTCATGAACTCCTGTAACACCGTAAGCCAATAGCTCTTCTTGAATTTCTAAAATTGCGTTTTTGATTTCAGCAGGATGATTTTTTGGTAGATATTGCTCCACCAAATTCATCGCATTATCAATTAGCATTCCTGATGGAACTCCATTTTCAAAAACTATTTCTCCTCCATCAACATTAGTTGGAAGATTTATTACTTTTTTTAACAAACAATCATTTACTAAAGCAGCATGACCATCTACTCTATACAAGCAAACTGGAATTGAAGGAAAAAGAGCATTTAATTTTTTATTATTGGGTAAATTATTTTCACCCCAAAGCGATTGATCCCAACCTGCACCGACAACAAACATCTTGTTTCCATTTTCTTGATATTTTTCAGTTCTAACTAAAAGTTCTTCGTATGATTTACAAGAATTTAGATCTAATCGCAGCTTTTGTTTTGCATAATAAAACATATGTCCGTGGGCATCTGTAATTCCGGGTATAATATCTTTTCCTGCACCATCTATAAATTCATCTGCTTGATATTTATTCATAATTTGTCGATCAGGCCCAACCTCAACAATTTCTCCATTTTTAATTGCCATTGCTTGCACCAAATTATTACCATCATCTAAACAATGAATCCTAGCATTATGTATGACTAAATCCACTTTTTTGCCTTTCATGCAGGAAGAAAGCATTGTAAAAGAAAAGATGAGAATAAAAATGATAAAAAATTTCATTTGAAAAAATTTAGAAAGGATATCCGATACCGAATTGAATTGATGGTAAGAAAGGTTTTGGAAGTCTCGATAATGCTCTTGCGCGCTTTTCTTCAACTGTTTGCCAAGGCAAACCGTAATAACTTATTCCCTCAGTATAATAAGGTTCTCTACTTTGGAAAATCCACCTTGCTTGGTCAGGCAAAGCGGGATTATAGATTGGAAATCCAATATCTAGACGAATAATAAAAAAGTCTAAGTCTAATCTAATTCCTGTTCCTACCGCAACTGCAATTTGTTTATACCAATTATTTCCAAATTTGGCGCCAATACGAGCAACATCTTCTCTATAGGTCCAAATATTACCAAAATCAGAGAAAAAAGCTCCTTTTAACATACTACCAATTGAATAACGATATTCTAGCGAACCTCCAATTCTCACATCACCAATTTGAGCAGCTGTGCTTGTTGAATCTAGATAATATTTATAGCCTCCAGGCCCAAGAGATCGCGCTTTCCATCCTCTATTATCATTTGATCCTCCGGCAAAGAAACTATAATCATAAGGCATTGCAGTTTTAGAATTTCCAAATGGGATTCCAAAACCTGCTTGTAATTTAAGATTTACAGAAGATTTAGGATTTATATTTTTAGACAGCAAGTATTGATTATCATTTCTAAAAAACTGAGAATATCCAAGACCAAAAATTTCATATTGACCATTTGCAAGCGTATCTTGATATTTTTTAAATTTAGAAAGTAAATTACCAGAAGTTTCAATTGAGGATGTGAAATAAATTTGAGCATGTAAAAATTTATGCTTTAAAATAGTCTTTTTAGTTCCCCCAAATTCTTTATCCTTATTATTATATTCAAAGGAGAATTTAAAATCCTCCCAAATAAATTGATTGCTATAAGAGTTTTTCAAAAACAAATCATTTAAGGCATTAATTTGACTCTCAAAGGCGGGGCTATTATCGATAGCTACATATTTGATTACAGATGCAAACGGTAGACCTATTTGAAAAATTTGAGTTTTGGAGACTAAAAATTTCCAATTGTAATTCATTTGAAATACATTTCGGTTAAATATGGACCTTTTCTCATAATTATAGCCAATGGAAATTAGCGTTCTTGGTTTTTGTCTTTTGGAAAGCAAAGTAACTTTAGTAGGAAATAATCCTGGGATATCAAATTTAATACTTGGTCCAAATTCAAAAGTATTGAAACTAGTTCCGTTTCTTGAGCCATCAGCAAAAACAGCTGGTTGAGATTCGAATCCACCGCCAAGAGACAGCGTTAATTTTTCAGCACCACCAAACAAATTCTTATTGGTGTATTTAACAGAGGCAGCTACACCGAGTAAACCAAAAGATGAAGTGAATTTTGGATCGAAAGAAAAAGATTGTTTTTCTGCTGGAGTCAAAAAATAATGAACATCCAAAATATGATCTGGAAGTTCAATTATCATAGGCTTAATTGTACTAAAAACTCCGAGTTGATTCAAGCTGCGATATGATCTCTCTAAATAATCCTCTTTATAGATATTAGTCATTTCTAGATAATTCTGTAATTCCAATATGTCAGCAGAAACAGATGGTCTTTTTCCGTTATAATGAATAAAAACAATTCTTTCGGGATTCAAACTATCCTTATCGGTAATATTTTTTTCGATTCTTTTCTTTTTAGTATAAACTAAATCCTTATAAAGGAAAATATTTTTAGTTTTCAAAAACTGCTTATCCAATGAATCAATTAGTCCCATTGATGGATTTCCCAGGTAAGAAGTGAAAGGGACATTCAGCATAGAGGTGTCAGAAAGATGAAAATGAACTTCATGAATTCTAGCCGATGCCTGAGAAACAGCAATCAAACTATCCTTATTAACAGAACTTGGAATCATCCTACTTCCAAATATCAGTCCTAAAGTTACTTTTTTAGTCAATTTAATAGTATCAACAGACATTGTTATATTAGAAGCATTAAAGCCATATAAAGCTTCATTTCGCATAAACTTAGCAACATCTTCTCTATAAGTTGAAAGATAATCTAAGTCAAATAATTGCCCTTTTAGCGGCTCCATTCCTAATGCCTCTTTCTTTTTTCTGAAAAATTTATTATAACTGCTTTCTACCGATCCATTTTCAGTAGTAACAAAAACGGAATCTATTACATAAGGTAAATCTGTTTGTACAGAATAAATTGCAGTAGCAGTTTTATTCCTTTTAAATACAATTTCACCTTTTACCTCTCCATAATAATAGCCTTTTCGCTTTAGAAACAAACTCATTTGTTCCTTAGATTTTTCAAATAAGATACTATCAAAAACAATTGGCTTTTGACCATATTTATATTTTAACCATTCCCGCAAGAATAAGCGAGAATCCTCAATTGTTTGAAGAGAAATGATTTTCTCAGTATAATACTCTTTTTTGTTTTTTTGAGCCCGAATAATCCTTTTAGAGTTTATGCGATTCATTTTAGTTATTTTCCTTTCATTAATCGATTTAATGTCAGAATTTAAGCGAATTCTTTTCCTTGAAACCCTTGCCGAATCAATAGCATTAAAAACAAACAACTTGATTGGAATAGTAAATATTCTTTGATTAGGTTGCTGGCGAATAACATAGTTAAGATCAGCATTGGAAAGCGTAGTGTTTTTATCTGAAATGGAAACTATATTTTTTTTTAAAAGAAATTTACCTTGAGGAACATTCTTAGTTAGATCACAAGCTGATAAAAATATCAGTAAGAAAGGTAAAAAAATAAGCTTATTCAAAAAGTTCATGTTAGTTTTACAAAAATAACAATATTGACGGAGTGGAAAAACTTTCAATAAATAAGATAAAATGGCTGCGCACTCTTCATTCTAAGAAATATAGAGAATCGGAAGGTTTTTTTATTGTAGAAGGCGAAAAAATGATTGATGAATTAATTTCACATCAGCCTGATGATATTCATTGTTTGGTAGTAACAGAAAAGTTTAGCAATCAAAAATCAGCTGCTATAGACATTGAAACTTATCATGCTAGTGAACGAGAATTTGAACGCATTTCGACCTTAAAAAACCCTCAAGGAATCCTAGCTGTTCTTAAACAAAGTATCATTCAGATAAAACCGTTTGATTTAAATAAAAACATCTTAATCTTAGATGGGATTCAAGATCCTGGTAATTTAGGAACCATTATACGAAGTGCTGATTGGTTTGGCATTGATCAAATATTTTGTAGTTCAGATACTGTTGAAATTTACAATCCAAAAGTTATTCAAGCCAGTATGGGTAGCGTTTTTAGATTAAATATAAATTATGGTTCTATTGCTGATTTTATCTCTGCGACTACCCTACCCGTTTTTGGAGCACTACTCAGTGGGACTTCTTGTTTTGAATCAAAAATTCCTACACCTGGAATTCTAATTATTGGTAATGAAGGTAATGGTATAAGCCCGAGTGTTTCCAAATTAATAACCCATCCCATTACCATACCTAAAATTGGAGCTGCAGAATCATTAAATGCAGGTGTTGCATGTGGAATTTTATTATCTATTTGGCATAAATAATTAAAATAATCCTCTTTGATTTCAAGTGTCCTGTTTTCGACGAAAATAATTTTTAATACAAAAGCATCTACACTTCTAATTTATTAGGAAAAAGAGCGTACTTTTGCAATCTAATTTTTTTAGCACACATGCTTGATACCGATTTATACGAAGCCAAAAAACTATATCCATTTCAAGAAAAAACTGTTGAAAATGTATTAGGTGAACTTCGAGACAACGGCAATAAATTCAACCTACTCTACCAACTACCTACCGGAGGAGGAAAAACCGTAATATTTTCTGCAATTGCTAAAAAATTCATTGAAGAATGGGGTCAGAAAGTATTGATCCTTACCCACAGAATTGAATTGTCTGTTCAAACCTCTCGCCAACTTCAGGCGATTGATGTTAATAATAAAATCATAAATTCAGAAGTTAAAACATTACCAGATCAAGGAGAATACAATTGTTTTATTGCAATGGTTGAAACGCTTAATAATAGACTCCTGGACGACAAAGATTTTATTAAGAATATTGGTTTGGTAATAGTCGATGAAGCTCATTACAATAGCTTTAGAAAGATTTTTCAATATTACGAAAACGCAAACATTCTGGGTGTTACCGCTACACCTTTGAGCAGTAATCGTGCATTGCCTTTGAAGGACAATTATAATAAACTCATCACCGGAGAAAGTATTTCCGGACTAATAGAAAGTGGTTATTTGTCTGATGCTGACACTTATAATTACGATGTCAATTTACATGGATTAAAAATTGGGACTAATGGTGATTTTACCGTAAGTAGTTCTGATGTATTGTATAGTAATTTCTTCATGCAAGAAAAATTAATTTTCGCATACGAAGAAGTTGCCTTAGGACAAAAAACATTGATTTTTAATGCTGGAATTGAAACTTCCATGCGTGTTTATGAATCATTCAAAAAACTCAAGCACAATGTCCGACATTTAGATTCCACTTTTAGCGATAAGGATAGAAAAGATATCTTAACTTGGTTTAGGACCACACCAGACGCTATACTGACCTCTGTTGGTATCTTGACTACAGGATTTGATGAACCAACAGTCAAAACAATAATCTTAAATCGTGCAACAAGATCTTTAACCTTATATCACCAAATGATAGGTCGTGGATCACGAAGATTGCCTAATAAAGATCGTTTCCAAATTGTAGATTTAGGAAATAATGTGCGTCGTTTTGGATTATGGCAAGATTTTATAAATTGGCATGATGCTTTTCGTTTTCCTGATAGATTCTTAGAATCTCGCGTCTCTGAGTTAGAAGATATGGAATTTGAGGTGGAGTATGAATTTCCAAAAGGATATGATAAAATGGTGAATACTCAAATTTTAGAGAGTTACAGCATTAAGGATGATTATTATGAATGCTTAGATAGAGGTGATAAAGGAAAAAAAGCAGTTGATAATTCTTTAGAAAATCATTTTCAATCAATCGTAACTCATGCGAAGAATTTAGAACATGCCTTAGGATTAGTTGATCTACTGCAAGACCATATCGAACATAGATTAAAAAATTATACTCGATGCATTGCAAAATCAACAGATAATTATCTTAAATATTTAGTAGAGACCTATAATCGTCAATTAGGACAAAAACTACGCGCTAACATTGAAGATTAGGAATATTTCTTAAATTAGTAGAATGAAAACCCTAAGCATTATATTTATTTTCATATTTATTTTTCTTTTAAATCAAGGGGTAACTTGGTCTCAAAAGAATTCAATGCGTGCCTACATGGACACCAAGCAATTTTATTATCCAAGTGCAGGCAATTATATTGAAATACACTTACAATTTGTTGGATATAGTATTACACATGAATTAGTGACCGGAGGATTACAATCAAGGGTTGCAGTTAAATATGAGTTGATTTCAACGAGTAACGACACCATCAGAGATGCTTACCTACTAACTTCACCCCTATACAAGGACAGTATTATTGATGATTTTTATGACATTCGTCGCCTGGTAATAAAGCCTGGAAAATATTTAATGAAAATTGAGTTAGAAGATGTTCTATCCAAGAATGACCCTATTCGGGCACAACAAGAAATTAACATCGAAGACTTCGGGACACAAGCTTCTATATCTGACATTGAAATTGCTGAATACGCATATCCAGACACCAATGTTAGTACTTTTCAAAAATCAGGATATTATCTGATACCAAGAATTTCAAATTTCTATCCTTCACAACTTACTAAAATTCCAGCATATTTTGAAATTTACAATTTATCGAGTGCTAAAGATTCAATTGTAGGGGTTAAACAATCAATTGTCAACGCAGAGACTGGAGCTATTTTGGAAAATTTCGAATCCTTTAACAGATTAAAACCTACCTCCGTTACCCCAATGTTCAAATCCATTGACATTACTTATTTACCTTCGGGAAAATATGCTTTAAATTATACTTTGCTCAATAAAAACATGGAAGATGTTAGTATGCAAAGCTATATTTTTGAGCGCAGTAATGAATTTACAGATAGTATTTATATGGATGATCTTGTTTTAGATCCAGCATTCCAAGCGTCTATAACTGAGGATAGCGTTTCATTTTACCTCGAATCCTTATTACCGATTTCCAAGCCTGCTGAGATTAAAAATATTATTCTTTCTTTAAAAGAAAAAAATACTGCTCAGATGAGAAAACACATTCAGGCGTATTGGAAAAAAGTTTCCCCTACCCAATCGTATGATGCTTGGTTAAAATATAAAGGTCAAGTACAACTGATCGAAAAATTATATTCAAGTAATTTTCAAAACGGCTATGAAACAGATCGAGGTCGTGTATACTTAAAATATGGAGCGCCAAGCACAATTAACGCTAGAGAAACATCTCCTAGTGAATATCCCTATGAAATTTGGGTGTACGATAAAATAGGGGTTTTCAGCAATAAACGCTTTGTGTTTTACAATCCAGATTTGGTTAATAATGCGTATCGTCTGCTTCATTCAGATATGCTAGGGGAACTTAAAAATCCGGCTTGGCAACAAATTTTAGTAAAAAGAAACACTAATAACGGAACAGTAGATGACCCGAACAAGTACAATCAAAAAGCTTGGGGATCTAATAGTTATGATCTTTTTCGTCAGTACTAAAGATGAAAGCATCATTAGCCATTGTCTTATTGAACTATAACGGTGAAAAACACCTTGCTACCTTTTTGCCTAATCTGGTTATATATGCTGATGGTCATTCTATAATTATCATAGATAATTGTTCAACAGACACCTC